>CACXHG010000198.1 GCA_902767355.1 uncultured Bacteroidia bacterium | reverse complement strand
GCTGCCGCTCAGCGACACATTCTCGCAGGCCTCGATGTCTATGCCGTCCCCATTGGTGCTCCAGTGCGGGTTGCGCACGGTTATATTTCTGACAGTCACATCCTTGCACCAGAGCGGATGGATGTTCCAGCAGGGGGAATTCTGGAAGGTGCAGCCCTCGAGCAGCACCCGCTCGCACTCGCGCAGGCTCACCAGCACCGGCCTGAGGAAGGTCTTGATTTCGTTCTCGTCCAGATCGTCGGCCGGCTTGTTCAGGCTGCCGGCGGTTTTGCGCGCCTTGGCGTAGCCCTCGTCGGGATACCACACCTTGCCGTCTTCGCTCAGCAGGCCGCCGCGGGCGATGACCCTCTTCCACTGTTCGGAAGAGACCTTGCGCTTCTTGACCTCGCGCCAGGCATCCCCGCTGCCGTCTATAATCCCGCTGCCGGTGATGGCGATATCGTGCGCCCCCTCGGCGTGTATGGGCGACAGGCAGCGACGCACGTCCAGACCCTCGAAATTGGTGTCGATGATGGGGTAAAGATTCTGATCTGTAGAGAACACTATCATCGCGTTGGCGTCCAGATGCAGCTCTATGTGGCTTTGAAGGCCGATGGGACCGGAAAGCCAGATGCCGGCGGGCACATTCAGGCGGCCGCCGCCCCTCTGCGCCAGATGGTCTATGGCCTTGGCGAAAGCCTCTGTGTTGAGGGTGACCCCGTCGCCCACCCCGCCGAAGTCGGGCAGCGAAACGCTGCGCTGCGGAATGCGCGGCTCGGCCACCGCCGTCATCTCGAACGGCAGCTCACTATATCCGGATTGTTTTGCAGCCTTGGAGCTGCCGGCGCACGAAATTGCCAGCATCGCGGCGGCAAAAAATATGAGGGCGGTCTTTTTCATGGACAACAAATGTAAAAATAAAATTTTAATTCCGTGCACGGTAACGGAAATAATTTTCAAATATTTAGGGCCATAAAAATTTTTATTCTCGTTATCGTACACGGAAAGTATTTTTTTCGTATCATTGTGCCCGGAAAAGAAAGGCACAGCAGTGAACGAAAAAATTACCATACTGGACATAGCCCGCCGCTGCGGTCTCAGTAAAGGGACCGTGGACCGCGTGCTGCACAACCGCGGCGAGGTCTCCAGGAAAAGCTACGATAAGGTGATGAAGGTCATCCGCGAGCTGGGCTACGAGCCCAATGTGTACGCATCTCTGCTGGCCACCAACAAGCAGTACACAATAGCCGTGCTCCTGCCCCATGCCGCCACGGGAGAATTCTGGGAGATTTCCCGGCGGGGCGTGGACCAGGCCCTGTCCTCTACCCTCTCTTCCGGAATGAACGTGGTGGACGTAGGTTACGACCAGTACGACGGCGCGTCCTTCGCCGCCGCCTGCCGCAAGATTCTGGACATGAAGCCGGACGGGGTCGTGCTGGCCCCGATGTACAAGAGTGAGTCCCTGGAGTTTGTGGGCGAACTGGCCACGGCGCAGATTCCCTACGCCTATGTCGATTCCAAGCTCGAAGAAGACAACTATCTGGCATATTTCGGAATGCCTATGGTAAAGAGCGGCCACCTGTGCGCCGACCTCCTGACCCAGGGCCACCGTATCCAGAGCGTGCTGATAGTCCGCATCCGCCGCAACGACGAAGACCTCTACGACCCCAATGTCCACCGCCGCGCCGGATTCCTGGACTATATGCTGGAACATTGCCCCGACTGCAATATCCACTACCTGTTCATCGACCCCACACACCCGGAGAGAATCGATGCGCTGCTGTCAGAATTCCACGCAGCGCACCCGGAGGTCCGCAACGTGGTGATGTTCAACTCCCGTATCTACCTGGTCGCCCCCTTTATAGAGAAAAACTACGTGGAGGGACTCCGCGTAGTGGGCTTCGACAATCTGGACGCAAATGTTGCCGCCCTCAAAAAAGGATGCGTCACTATGCTTATAGCCCAGCATCCCGACCAGCAGGTAGCCCAGGCCATCCACACTCTCTCTGAATTCATCACCCTGAAAAAGCGTCCAGCCCACCGCGACAATCTGGTCCACATGGACATTCTGACCCGCTACAACGCCGACTAGGCAGCGCCAGCCTGTTTGAAGGCGAGAGGGATGCCGGTAATCCGTTTTTTAACCGTTGCGCACTTCATCCCGCGTTACAACACGTTCTGGCATAGATTAGCGTGCTCATCCCGCCGCTGGACAGCAGGACGAGCACACTCGGGCAAGATACTTCGCTGATAATCAGCGCTGTCATAATCCAACCGTGCTCAACAGTTAAACAAAGTGAGATTCCCTTCTAGAACGTCCAGCCTATGTTGAGGCAGACAGGCCAGCGGGTCTCGGCTCTGGATTCGGCAGCGTCGGTAGTGAGATCGGCATTTATTGACAGACGGAGATGGTTGTACAGCTGAACGCCGATCCGGGGAACCACAACCAAGAAACAGCCTGAATTCCAGGAGCCTACGGGAGAAACGGCCCCTTCCGGCGCGCTGTCCATATCAGCTTCCGTAATGCTCTTTGCCACCATTCCCGAACCAAAGCCCATACCCAGAAAGAACAGGAACTGTTCATTCACCGGTATCTTGAGGCCGATCGTAGCGATGAGCCCGCCATAGTGCTGATGGCCGCTGTAACCGACCCTGCGGTCGTAAGCGGGCTTTCGCCCTTGATGGGATTAAACTTATAGTCCGCCTTGAGGCCAACATCGAAATACTCGCCAAGGTCGTATCGCGCCTCCACATAGGCATCCGCCTTATAGGGCACATCGAAACTGTCTCCAACCCCCATTAGGAAAAGCGGGGCAAGTCCCGCTCCTATCTCGAGCCGGACGGGTAGTTTATTCTGAGCACAGACCGACGTGGCACATAAGGCACACAAAGCGATTGCAAGAAGGGTTCTTTTCATAATAAAGCTGATTTTTGTCAACAAATATAATGATTTTTGTCACGAAGACGCTATGACAAGGCTTACCTCGTCTTCGTGGCAGGGCTGCCAGCAACCTCCTGGACACGCAGCCGACCCTGGCGTTTCCAGCCCAGTTTTCCTGCTTCACTTTCCGGCAAGAAATACTATCTTTGCATGTGTCATAATTGAAAGCCGATGAAACTTTTCCGCAATTTTCTTGCCTTGGCCGCTTGCGCCATTATCGCCGCCGGCTGCGGCACCAAACCCCAGCCCGTAAAACCGGACACACCGTCAACGCCTGTCACCCCGACGACAGAATATGTCGCCAAGGCCGAAATGCCCATCCTGGCCTGGTACAGCATCCCGGCGGAATATGCCACCCTCGAGCGCTACAAGGAGCTCAAGAACTGCGGCTTCACCATCAACTTCTCGCACATTTATTCTCTCGAGGCCGCCAAGCAGTCCCTGGACCTGGCCCAGCAGGCTGGCGTGAAGGTGATGTTCATGTGCGGCGACGTCTTCCAGACCCAGACCGAAAGAATTGTGAACGAGGTCAAGGACCACCCCGCCCTCTACGGCTATTTCCTGCGCGACGAGCCCTTCAATGCCGACCTTCCGGCCCTTGGAGAGTGGGCTGAGCGCGTGCGGGCCGCTGACCCCAACCACCCCGTGTACCTCAACCTCAACCCGATATACGTGAGCGAAGAAGCCCTTGGTTCGTCCTATCAGGAGCACGTCAAGCTGTTCATAGAGACCGTCCACCCCACCCTGCTCTCTTTCGACAATTATCCCGTGCTGGAAAACGGCAGCGTGCGCGACGCATGGTGGCAGAATCTGGAAATCATCTCGCAGGCTGCAAAGGATGCCGGCATCCCCTTCTGGGCATTCACACTGTCCACGGCGCACCATCCCTACCCCGTCGCCACAATGGCTTCCATGCGCCTGCAGCTCTACACCAATCTGGCCTACGGCGCCCAGTGCCTGCAATATTTCACCTACTGGTGCCCCACCCCAGGTACTTGGGATTTCCACGATGCCCCCATCTCGGTAAATGGCGAGAGAACAGCCGTCTATGACCTGGTAAAGGCCATGAACGAAGAGATCCAGGCCCGCGCCGGCGTGTTCGTTGGCTGCACCATGAAGAAAGTGTATCATTTCGGCGGCGACCTGCCCGTCGGCGTCATGCCCCTGCCGGCCGAGCTGCCCGAGCCGCTCAAGAAACTTGACACCGGCGGCAAAGGCGTGATAGTATCACTCCTCGAAAACGGTGATTATCAATATGTAATGCTAGTCAACCGCAGCCACCTCGAAGGCTTCGACTACAATATCGGTTTCACCAAAGACGTCGGCCAGGTCTATCCCGACGGCAGCATCGTCAACATCCCCGGCCGCACCGCCAAGCGCACCCTCGACAAAGGCGACTGCGCCATCTTCCGCCTGAAGAAATAAACCCGCTCCAGTATTACAGCGCCAGGCGCATCCCGTCGTAGGCGTACATGTGGGTGTAGTTGCCGGCGTGACGGTAGCTGAGGCGGCACATCGTGGGGCCGTAGTTCCAGCAGCCGCCGCGCTCTATGTGGAACTCGCGCTTGCGGTCGCTCTTGAGCATCTTCTCCGAGTACTGCGGCTCGCTGCCGTCGTACATCAGATATTTATCCTCACACCACTCGTACACATTGCCGCTCATATCGTAGAGCCCCAGCTCGTTGGGAGCCTTCTCGGCCACGGGGTGCGAAGTTTCGTTGGCATTTCCCACGTACCAGGCGACATCGTCCAGATTGTCGCTGCCGGCATACTTGTAGCCCTTGGAATACTTGCCGCCGCGGGCAGCGTATTCCCATTCGGCCTCGGTCGGCAGGCGGAATTTCTCGCCGGTAAGCTCGCTGAGCGCAGCCACGAAATCCTGGCAGTCCTTCCAGCTGATCTTGTCCACTGGGCACTTGGGCCAGCGGGTATAGGAGGGGTTATAGTCCATCACCGCTTCCCAAAGCTCCTGGGTAACTTCTGTCTGGCCAATCCAGAAATCGCCCACTGTAACTTCGTGGGCCGGTTTTTCGTTCGGCTGGGCCTCTGCGCCCTGCTCGGCGGTGGCGCCCATGTTGAAGCTGCCGCCCTCGACCTTCACCATCTTGAATGTTATATCCTTGACGGTGAATGTCTTGACCTCGGAAACAGTCACCTCCTCGGCCTTTTCGCCGGCTGCCTTGTCGGCAGCCTTCTTGCCGCCACCCTTGCATGCGGGCAAAACAAACATTATCAGCGCCGCAGTCAGCGCCATCACACTGTAAAAACGTATCGTCTTCATATTATTTATATTTTTATATAAAACTATAACAATTTTTCCAATACGCCAAGGGTCTGGGTCACAATCCCTTCCGGCACGCCTTCCAGCACTTCTGAGGCGAAGGCCACCATCTGCAGGCGGCGGGCTTCAGGCTCTGGGATGCCACGGCTGCGCATATAGAACAGTTCGTCGGCGTCCAGCCGGCCGAAGGTTGCGCCATGGCTGCAGCGCACGTCGTCGGCATAAATCTCCAGCTGCGGCAGGCTCTGCGCGCGGCAATCATCGGTAAGCAGCAGGTTGTGGTTTTCCTGATAGGCCTCGGTGCCGATGCAGTGAGCCGGCACCTTGATGAGCCCGTCGAAGAGCGTGTGCGAACTGCCCGCAAGAATGCCCTTGAACAGCTGGCGGCTGGTGCAGCGCGGCAGATTGTGGACCATATTGACCCGGAACGAGACATCGGCACTGTCGCGGGTGATATACAGTCCCCGCAGCAGGCACTGCCCGCCTTCGCCCTCGAACGCCACCGAAATCTCGCAGGAAAGGGTCTCGGCACCGCTGGCCAGGGCAATGAAGGTCAGCTGCAACGACGCGCCGGCGGCGACGCTGATGTCCCAAACCGCATCCGCACCCTCCCTTAGGAGGATGACATCGCTGTAAGCCAGCCCCTTATCGACCCTAAGCCTGTTCATTTGCCTCTTTGATAATCCAGTCGTAGCCCCGCTTCTCTATCTCAGCGGCAAGTTCGCGGCCGGCTGTCTTTATAATGCGCCCGTTGTAGAGAACGTGTATCACGTCCGGCACTATATAGCTCAGAAGACGCTGATAGTGAGTAATCACCACAAACGAATTGTCGCTGCTGCGCAGGCTGTTGACGCCTTCGCCCACTATGCGCAGGGCGTCCACGTCCAGGCCGGAATCAGTCTCATCCAGAATGGCCAGCTGCGGCTGCAGAACGGCCATCTGCAGCACCTCGTTGCGCTTCTTTTCGCCTCCGGAAAAGCCTACATTCACCCCGCGGGAGAGAAAACTCTTATCCATGTTCACCAGCGGCAACTTGCTGTTAAGCAGCTTGATAAACTCGGCACTGCTAAGCTCCGGCAGCCCCAGGGCTTTGCGGCGGGCCGCCACGGCGCTCTTGAGCATCATAGTGTTGGTCACGCCGGGTATCTCCACCGGATACTGGAAGCCCAGGAAAAGCCCCTTCCACGAGCGCTCTTCCGGCGAAAGATCCATCAGCGACTCGCCGTCCAGCAGCATCTCGCCGCTTGTGACCGTATAGCCCGGTTTGCCCGCGAGCACCCCGCTCAGGGTGCTCTTGCCGGCGCCGTTGGGGCCCATTATGGCGTGCACCTCGCCGCGGCCGACCGTCAGGTCTATGCCCCGCAGAATCTCGCGATCCTCTACCGAGGCGTGCAAATTCTTAACTTCCAGCAATATATCAGACATAAGCTACTTGTTTTCTTTTTTATATAGTTTCCACCAGCTGGCCAGAGACCAGAGGCCGTTGACCAGATAGAGCCCGCACACGATGGGCATAAACACATGGCCCACAGACACATGCAGGATTATCTGGGTGATGTTGACCACCAGCCATACCAGCCAGCAGTCCCATTTTTTGAGGGCAGAAAGCAGCTGCGCATAGAGTATCAGTACTGTAACTACAGTGTCCAGATAGGGATGCGGGTCGCCCGGGAAGAGCTTATATAGCATCCAGCCCCAGAGCACCGACAGCAGAGCCACCGCCACGATGCCCAGGATGCGCTGCGCCCAGCCCAGCTGCGTCACCTTCAAATCGCCCTTGCTGCTGGCTTCATCCTGCTTCGGGTGGGTCCAGCGCCAGTGCCCTATAATATTGATAGTAAGCGATATGGGCTGCAAAAACAGGGAGGCGTAGAGATTCTTGTTCCAAAACAAAAGAAACAGCGCCGCCGTGTATAGATAGCCCACCCAGAAGTTATACTTTGAATTGCGCCCCGCCAGAAACACGCAGGTCAGGCCCAGCAGCGACGAAACCAAGTCTATCAGCAGCACCGGGGCGCCGCCGAGCGTAAACAGGGTATAATTCATCCAATCCATTATCCTACACTGCCTTCAAGGTTGACACTCAGCAGCCGGCGGGCCTCTATGGCAAACTCCATGGGCAGGCGCTTGAGCACGTCGGAGGCGTAGCCGCCCACTATCAGGGACACCGCATCCTCTGCGCTGATGCCGCGCTGCTCAAGATAAAACAACTGGTCTTCACTTATTTTCGAGGTCGTAGCCTCGTGCTCCAGTATCGCGCCGGCATTGGCGCACTTGATCACCGGGAAGGTGTGCGCGCCGCAGCCGTCGCCTATCAGCAGCGAATCGCACTGCGAGTGGTTGCGCACTCCGCTGGCGCCCGGAGCCACCTGCACCAGGCCGCGATAGCTGTTCTGGCTGCGTCCGGCACTGATACCCTTGCTCACAATGCGGCTGGTGGTGTCCTTGCCGATATGTATCATCTTGGTGCCCGTGTCGGCCTGCTGGAAATTGTTTGTCAGCGCCACGGAATAGAACTCCGAATGGCTGCCGTCGCCGCGCAGGATGGTGCTCGGATATTTCCAGGTGATGGCGCTGCCCGTCTCGACCTGCGTCCAGAACAGGCGGCTGCGCTCTCCCCGGCACAGGCCGCGCTTGGTCACGAAGTTGAAAATGCCGCCGCGGCCGTCCTTGTCGCCGGGATACCAGTTCTGCACGGTAGAATATTTGACCTCGGCGTCCTTCTCCACAATTATTTCCACGATGGCCGCGTGCAGCTGGTTGGTGTCGCGCATGGGGGCCGTGCAGCCCTCCAGATAACTCACGTAACTGCCCTCGTCGGCCACTATCAGCGTGCGCTCGAACTGCCCTATTCCCAGGGCGTTGATGCGGAAGTAGCTGCTCAGCTCCATGGGGCAGCGCACCCCTTTGGGGATGTAGCAGAAAGAGCCGTCGCTGAACACCGCGCTGTTCAGGGCCGCAAAAAAGTTGTCGCCCGGCGGCACCACCTTTGCCAGGTACTTGCGCACCAGCTCCGGGTAATTCTGCACCGCCTCGGAGAAGGAGCAGAAGATTATCCCCTTTTCTGCCAAGGTTTTCTGGAAAGTGGTCTTGACCGACACGGAGTCGAACACGGCATCCACGGCCACCCCCGTCAGGGCGTCGCGCTCATGCAGGGGGATTCCGAGCTTGTCGAATGTCTTTATCAACTCCGGATCCACATCCTCTTTGCGGACCGGCTTCTTGGGCGCCGCGAAATATATAATATCCTGAAAATCAATCTCGGGAATATCAAGATGACCCCAGGAGGGCATCTTCATCCCCTGCCACTTGCGCAGTGCGTCCAGGCGGAATTCCAACAGCCAGGCAGGCTCCCCCTTGCGAAGGGAAATGGCGCGCACGATATCCTCATTGAGCCCTTTGGGAAAGAACTCCTGCTCGATATCGGTGGTAAAACCCTCGGAATATTCCTGGGAGAGTTGCCGCAGTATTTCTTCGTTTTCTGCCATAAAAGAAAGGCAAAGTTAATTATTTATCACTACTTTTGTAGTATGGAACCACAGAAATCCCAGCGTACAGAATTCTCGCAGATTGGCCACAGGGCCGCAGTAGAAAAGCTTTTCGAGGGCAGCGGCTATACCAACGCCCCGCAGATCAGGGTCAGCGAAGGCATCGCCAGCCACAAAATGATGGCGCAAGGCGTCGATTTTGACCTGATATACAACCCCCTCAAGCACCTCGGCTACAAGGCGGTGCTCTATGTGCTCGGCGAGATTTATGCGGCCTTCCACCGCCCCCGTGCCCTGAGCGTGGCCCTGGGCATCTCGTCGCACTTTGCCTTCGAGGATATAGCCGAGCTCTGGAGCGGAGTGCTGTCCGCAGCCCGCGAGCACGGCCTCAAAGAACTTCACCTGGACCTCTTCCCATCCATCAACGGGCTGCAAATCAGCCTGATGGCAACAGGCGTGCAGAGTCGCACCGTGGCCGGCAAGATTCCTTCTGCCTCCAGCAAGGACCTCATCTGCCTGGGCGGCAACGTGGGCGCGGCCTATATGGGCCAGCACGTGCTCGAGCGCGAGAAGGGCGCCTTCCTGGCCGCCGGCGAAGACAACGCCAAGCAGCCCGACCTGTCGAAATACAAATACCTGCTTTCGCAGTATCTCTGCCCCGAGATTCCCGCTGGCGTGATCGACCGCTTCGTGCGCGGCGGCTTCTACCCCAGCGCCGGCGTGTTCGACTGCCGCGGCCTGGCAGAAGCCATAAACAGGCTCTGCGATGGCACCGGCTACGGCGCCAAAATCTATCTGGACCGCCTGCCCATCGCCTCCGAAACCTTTGCGATGGCCGCCGAGGTCAACATAGACGCAGTCACCGCCGCCATCAACGGAGGCGACGACTACCGGCTCATCTACACCATCCCCCTCTCCCGATACGAAGAGTTCAAGCGCGAGGTCCAGACCTTCGACGTCATAGGCCACCTGGCCCACAGCGATGTCGGCAGCGTGCTGGTCACCCCCGACGGCGCCGAACTGCCCCTTCGGGAACTTTAGCCGCGGCTCTGGCTGCCAGCCAAAACACTTTTGGCCGGATTTATGCACTATGAAGAATTCAAAAACTCTATAAAGCCATGAAAACCATTAAGAAAACTCTTGCAATCCTGCTTTTTGCGCTGATGCCTGTCCTGGCAAACGCCCAATCCATCCCCGCCCGCCTCGAGCTCTCCAGCGTAGAAATCAACGACGGCGAACGCACCCTGGAAGTCTTCCAACAAATTAAAGACGGGGTTAACTCCTACTACCTCTCCGTCGGCCACCTGGGCATTGGCAACGAGATTTTCCAGTTGCAGTTCGACCCTCTCTTTGAACTGTTTATCCCGCTTGGCGACAATCTCGAAGAGGCTGTTGCAACCATGGAACAGATCAAAGGCTGGTACGCCGGCGGCAGTTCAGAACGCTTTGAAATACCGGGATGCCTTTCTGCCGGCTTCCCCTCCGACGAACTGGAGACAGTCACCGTGATTCCCCGCCGCCTGCTGTTCACACGCAACCTGATATTCAAACTGGAGCGCGACGGCTACGAGCGCAACACCTATATCCCCCGCAGCGACTTCAACAGCGTCCTCTCCGGCCTGAAATTCTACAAGAAACTCCATCCGAAAGAGTAAACCTCTCTTGCTATACAAAACAGGGACTGCCGCACTTGTGTCAGTCCCTGTTTTTTTTGCGGACATCTACCCTGCCGGGACACGACCGGCACACTAAAGGGTTGAGGTGCCGGTCGTGGTCTTTAAACGCAGTTATTTCCCGTGTATGCGGACGCGACCGACACGCTAATTCTTCCAGACGGCGCTCGCGTCCGCCTGTTACAGCGCAAGGCAGCGGCGAATCTGCGCAACGGACGCCTTGCGCCCACTGACCTGACTTCTCATCTCTGACGGCATAATGCTATGAAGACGCCTTTGCTCAATATCGCGCCAAAGCATGTTCCCAAGTTCGGCCCGTTTCTCTGGCGATAGACAATAGATAGACTGTTTTTCGTTCTCCTTAAGGAACCGTTTCAAATAGACCGTGTCGATTATTCGACATACGTCCAAATCTGTAAGAATACTCCTGTCTACCCGGCCTAGCTCTCCCGACAAAGCATCCTTTACATTGAATACCGATACGCCCCGCTCGATCGTCTCAATAGTAACCGGCGGCAGCGAGTTCTCTTCTTTCTGTTCCTGAACCACTTTTTCGTCTGTTATACGGTTCATCTGAAAAAGAAAATTGCGGGGCGTGACATACAATTCTTCAACATACGCTGTATCTACAATGTCTTCGCGCAGGATCAGACCGTTGCTGGCCATCCGACAACACGACGGCAACGCTTTCCGATTTGGGGTGTACTTGTATCGATTTGCGTCTGCTATCAGTTCCGGGGCCAACACTTTTCCAAGGTCTTTCCTGAAGAAAGAGTTAACAGAGCAATGCGGATATCCGAAAGGGGTAGCCGCGAGACCATGATGAAGCCCTTGACGCAATACATAATTCAAAGCCACAGTTGTGTGGTGAATACCTGTGACCTCCACTTCAAAAACATATTTCTCGCCAAGCCGGCCTTTTCGGGAATACTTTGCGTTGAAGTACCGCGAATAGGCATATCTGTCTTTTTGGCTCAACGCTACGACATTATCTGTCTGGACCAGTTTGTGGTTGTGCGTTGTCATAAATCCTTCGCCGAGCAACCTTGTCTCTGTCTCCAAAACTGCAAACGCCAAACAGTTGAACCCCATAATGAGGTCCTCTTCGTCCCGATACATTATTTCTTCGTGTGACGAAAGACACAGATGAACTGTCTTTCTCATAATACGCCTCGTGCCTCCCCGCACAGTTAGTTTCCTGGAACAAATGTACGACAAACTCTCTACGATGTCAAGAGGCGATATCCGTTTCCAGAAACTTTGGACACGACCGGCATATAGGGGTCACCGCCTGTCTGTCGTGTCCAGTCATCCCGCTTATCCTCCCACATTTTAGAAGCGACTGACATCTCGGTCGCATCTCTTGCTGTTCGCGTCCAAAGGCTGTTTGCGCGGCGACAACGCACACAAGGGATGCTGCGTCAGAAGCTCATCTTCAGTGCGAGTCCGCCGACAAGCTGATTTCCGGCTGCGGCGGGCGCGCTGTTTATATACGGCTCCAGGCTTAGCTCGGGAGCTGCCATCTGCCCACGCAAATCCCTGGCGTACAGGTTTTTGACCTTGGCGACCCTAACTGCATCGCAGATATTCCAGACATACAGGCCCAGCATGGCCGCAATCGGGAGCGCCAGCACCTCATCATTGCCGTCGAGGCCGGCTTCTTCCAGCTGATCCGCCGCCGTCCCAAAACTTGCCATAAGCAGCCCGTAGCCTCCCATGAACAGGGCTCCCCTGCCCCACTCGCCTGCCACACAGTGCCCCAGGCCGGGAAACACTGCAGCGGCAAGACCCGCAGAAATCGGATTATAGGGATCCCCCCAGCGGGTTCTGTAGCCTTTGGTGCTATACAGGTTCTTGTACTCCCGGTAGCGCATATACGGATTCACGTCCCTGTAGGAATAAGATTCCTCCAAGATACCCGGATACCGGCCCTGGTACACGTCCTGGTAATACATATTCTTGATTCTGGCCACATTCTTCGCATCCAGGACATTCCACAAATAGACAGCGAATGTTCCGGCAAACATTGTGAGGTTGCGCAGATGGTCGCCAGCAGTAGGCTTGCGGATTACGGTCTGCTCGCCATAATAAGAATAATCCAGCAGCCCCGGGGTCTGCGTGATAGAGATTATGGTGCCGGCCATCATCAGTTCCGTACCCAGGAAAAAGCCGATTCCCCGGCCTACTTCTCCGCAGGCTGTCTGCCCAAGACCCGGAATAAAGTAAGACGCGACGCCGGCCAGGAACGGATCGTACGGATCACCGTAGCTGGGAACATAACTGCGGGCATCGTACAGCCCTTTATAATCCCCGTAGCGCATGTTTTCGTACAGGGGATACTGCGCACTTGACTGCGCTTGCGGCCCGGAAGCGGGCTTGCCAGCCTTGTGATAGATAGATATAATCTCCTGCGCCGAAGCTGCCCAAAAGCCGGCGCAGAGCAGAGCGAAAAGAATAAACAGTTTTTTCATACTTATCAAATGCCGGAGCACGCAGAAAATAACGGCGCGGCCGGGAATTATCAGAGCCTTCTGATCCAGATATTGCGGAAAGAGATGGCGGGGCTGCAGTCGCCGTGGGCCTGAAGGCCGATACGGCAGTCGCCGTGCACGGCCACGTCCGGCAAGCCCAGATAGCGGGTGTTGCCGTAAATGACCGTATCGTTCTGGATCACCACGCCGTTGTGCAGCACCGTCACCCGCGGCGGGCAGCGGTAGCTGCCGTCTTCGTTGAACTGCGGCGCATTGTAGATAATGTCATACACGTTCCACTGCCCGGGCGGCAGTGTGGCATTCACCAGCGGTGCGGTCTGCTTGTAAACCGAGCCGGCCTGCCCGTTCACATAGGTCTGCTGCCGGTAGCTGTCCAGAATCTGCAGCTCGTAGTGCCCGACCTGCAGATACACGCCGCTGTTGCCCCTGTCCTGCCCCTTAAAGGCCTCATCCATAGGCGGGACGCACCACTCCAGATGCAGCTGGTAACTGCCGAAAGCCTCTTTGGTGTGGATGTCGCCATCGGCTTTGTTCACCGTGAGAATGCCGTCATGTACATCCCACCGGGCAGGGCCGCCGTCGCTGGCGCTGACCCAGGCCGACAGGTCGCTGCCGTCGAAGAGGATTATGGCGTCCGACGGAGCGCCGCCCCGGGTCGGATCGCCGGGCGTGACCTCGGCCGGCTGCGGCTCCCAGACTTCTGTGTACTCCGGGCGCATCTGGGCATACAAGCCCGCTGTGCCGGCAGCCAGGGCTATTGCAGCGGCGGCCAGTTTCTTAAGTGTATCCCGCATAGCCTCAGCTTTTTGCGGCGATGCACTCGATTTCTACCAGCGCCCCCTTGGGAAGAGCTTTGACGGCCACTGCGCTGCGGGCCGGGAACGGAGCCTCAAAGAACGATGCGTACACCTCGTTCATGGCCGCAAAATCTGCCATGTCGGCCAGGAAAACAGTGGTCTTGACAACATTGGCCAGACTGAGGCCGGCACTGGAGAGAATCGCGCCCGCGTTCAGCAGGCTCTGGCGGGTCTGCTCCTTCACGCCTCCTTCGGGGAATGCCCCCGTGGCAGGGTCTATGGGCAGCTGGCCCGAAACAAAAACCAAGCCTGCGCCAGAGTCAATCGCCTGGCTGTAAGGTCCTATCGCCGCCGGTGCAGCGGCTGTACTTAAAGCATTCATATCTACGGTATGTTATTATTTTCAAATTTAGGCATTTTATTCATATCTTTAAAGAACTATAGAGCAATCCAGATGACTGAACGCATAAAATGGTGGCTGTGGCGAAAGTTTCGCGACGCGGAGACCCGGACTCACGAACTCAACTATCTGTTCTGGGAGTGCACGACCAGCTGCAACCTCGCCTGCCGGCATTGCGGGAGCGACTGCAAACTGGCCGGCAGCGCCAAGGACATGCCGCTGGAGGATTTTCTCGCTGCGCTGGACACTATCCCCCGCAAAGACATCCCAAAGGAATTCACCGTGGTGCTGACTGGCGGCGAGCCCCTGATGCGCCCTGATATAGAGCTCATTGGCAAATCCATACGCGAGCGCGGGATGGGATGGGGCATTGTTTCCAACGGCTGGTTCTACAGCGAGAAAATGCACTCTCGCCTTATGGGTGCCGGCATGGGCGCGCTCACCATCAGCCTGGACGGACTCGAGAGCGAGCACGACTGGATGCGCGGGGTCCCGGGCAGTTATAGTAGAACTTTAAGTGCGATATCGGTCGCCGCCGCTGAACCCAGACTCAATTTTGACGTTGTGACCTGCGTGAACCGTCGCAACCTGACCCAACTCGAGCAGATGTACACGCTGCTGGAGGGCCTGGGCGTGAAGCAGTGGCGGCTGTTCACCATAATCCCGATAGGCCGGGCAGCCAACGACCCGGATATGCGGCTGGACGGCAAGCAGTTGCGCACACTGATGGACTTCATTGCGGCCAAACGCAGCCTCTCGCGCCACCAGAGCAGCGGGCGCCAGAGGATGACCGTGACCTTCAGCTGCGAAGGCTATCTGGGCAAATACGAGACCAAGGTGCGCCAGGTGCCCTTCTTCTGCCATGCCGGGGTAAATATCGCCTCGGTGCTGATAGACGGCCGCATCAACGCCTGCCCCAACATAGACCGCGACGCCTTCAGCCAGGGCAGCATCTACACCGACAATTTCTACGAGGTCTGGAACACCCGCTTTGTGCAGTTTCGCCATCGCGACTGGGCCCGCCGCGGCAAGTGCAGTGACTGCCCTGTGTTTGCAAACTGCCAGGGCGGCGGCATGCACAACTGGCACGGCGACTGCGCCGGTCCGCTCGACTGCCACTGGCAGAAAACTATCGAATAGCTCCGGCAGAAATATCGATAAATAGCTGAGCCAAATAGCCTTTGATATTCATATATATTTATATAAATCTATCTTTATAACAATATATTTTGATATAAAGATATTTTTATGTATATTTGCTATATATTTGAATATGAAAGATATGGGACAGATTGTATGTTTTGCAAATAACAAAGGCGGCGTGGGTAAAACCACCACAGCTGTTGCAATTGGCCAGGCCTGGGCAAGGATTGGCAAAAAAGTTCTTTTCATAGACCTTGACTCGCAGGCGAACCTCACCACTATGGTGAGCCCGCTCGCTCCGGAAGACCACATTTCCACAATCCGGGACGCCTTCCTGAACAAGAAAAAATTCAACATCGAGCACGTGACGGACGGCATTGACCTGGTACCCTCGGAGCTGGCCTTGTCTAACTTTGACCGCGACACGGCTTCGCTCACCGGACGCGAGTACCTGCTGGTGGACCTTCTGGCACCTATTAAGAATAAATACGACTTCATAGTTATCGACTGCCCCCCTGCACTGGGTCTTATCACCTACAACGCCCTTATTGCAGCCGACCATCTGGTGATGGTCGCCACTCCGGACGGACTGGCATATTCCGGAATGGTAATGGTGGCCAACCTGTATGCCGATGTCAAGCAGAATGCGCGCCTGAACCAGAACCTGAAGCTCTCCGGCGTTATAATCACCAAATACGAGCGCAACAAGCTCAGCGACATGTATGTCCAAAAGGTGAAAGACGAGCTCGGAGATGTGTTTATCGAGCCGCTGATAACCAAGGCCACAAAGATTGCCCAGGCGGGATCTTTCTGCCAGAGCATCTATGATTATGACCCCAGTGGCAAAGTCACCAAGCAATACGCAGAGCTTGCCAACAACTTGTTGCAGAGAGTGTTATAAGCGCGTAATATAAATTTATAAAAATATTTTTATATAAATATACAAAAATATATGGCAAAGAAAGTAGACCAATTCGAGAAATTCAGGAACGCCACTCTTGGCTCCGGAAGCGCCCTTAGCGGGGCACTCAGCGGAGCGCTGGGCGCAACTCAAGAAGCTAAAGAAACCCGGCAGGCAAAGGCAGCGCCGGCAGCTGTAGCCGCCAGGAAATCCAAGAACGCCGACCGCCGTTTAGTAAGCTTCCACATAGACAACGCAACATTCATAAAACTTGGCCAGCTGAAGTTCGACACCGGAAGCAAATACGACGAGCTCTACAACGAGGCAATAATAGACCTGTTGAAGAAATATCACAGACTATAAAAATATTTTTATATAAATATATTTTTGTATATAGCCGATATTCCTCTGATATATATGTAATAAAGGGGGTTATTTGGCAAACAAACCGTAAAAGGCGCTGCCGCTTCCTGTCATGGAGGCATAGGCAGCGCCTCTTGCATACAGGTCTTTCTTAATGTCTTTGAGAGCGGAATATTTGGCAAAGGCGACGGCTTCGAAGTCATTTATGACGCTCTCGCGCCACTTAAGTATGTCTTGTTTAAGCCTAACTGCAAGAGGTTCAGAGCCGTAGACATCTGCCGCAGCAGGCGTGAACTTGAGTGCATCCACACCCGCGTAAGCTTCTGCAGTGGAAATGTGCAGGCAGGGCGTGACAACTTCTATGCGGTAAGGCGAAAGATCCAGATCTAAGGGCTCGAGAACTTCACCGCGACCGTGGGCCAGCATGGGGCGATTATATATAAAGAAAGGGCAGTCGCTGCCAATGCCGGCGGCAATGCCGGCCATCTGCGCCTTGTTCAGGCCCAGGCCGAAAACTTCGTTGAGCGCAATGATGGTGAAAGCCGCATCTGCACTACCGCCCCCCAGACCGGCGCCCATCGGTATATTTTTATATAAATATATATTTACCGGGTCTATGTCAAATCGCTCTTTGACAGCTTTGTAGGCCTTATAGCAAAGATTTTTCTCTACCGGGCAATCGCAGGGCAGACCATACTGAATGAGGTCGAAACTGCCGGCCTTGACCACCTCCAACACGTCGCGCAACTCCACGACTGGATAGAACACGGTCTCCAGGTCGTGAAAACCGTCTGGCCGCTTTGAGACGACCTCCAGACCAATGTTTATCTTAGCGTTCGGGCAGACTATCATATCAGAACATATAGTCCCATACGGGCAGTTTGACTGGCTCTGAGCTCAGGGCGTCGATAGCCTTTGCGTCCAGGAATTTGCGGTTGATGACCACTCGGAACATATATTCGCTGAACCACTCGTCCGTAAAGGTCAGATAGCCGTTGTGGCCGGCCGAAGGGCCCCAGCTGTTTTCGAACTGCCATTTTGTCGGCACGTCGGATGCGTCGGTATCGCAGGCCACCAGCAGCATGGCGTGGGAAGAACCGCTCTGGCGGGTCAGTATGCGGGCTTTTTTGTCCATCTTGGCGTCAACTCCCAGCAGCTGCTGCACGTCGTACATATCCACATCCATGACGCCTGTGGAGCGATTGTGCTGCTTGCCTACGTCACAGGAGGCATACATGGGTTCGCCGGCCTTTATAGAAGCCAGCGCCGCAGCCTTGATGTCTTCGTTGGGCAGATTCAGGTAAACCCAGTTGATGCCTTCGTAGGTGTTGCGGTAGTTCTCTATCTCATAGCGCTTGTAGTATTCGCGCGTGGGGTCGTTCATTATCATCACGTAGCTGTCCGGCCCGAAATCGGCGGGACGCACTCCCTTCCAGAACTCCATCGGAGTAGAGGAGAGGCTCTCTATTTTGCCGTCGCGCGTGGTGTAGCGCCAGGTGAACTGCGCCGGGGGTTCGCCCAGGCAGAGGGCCAGGATGCGATATACTCCGCACAGGGCGTCTTCCTTGATCTTGTCCAGGGCGGCTGCGCGCTCTGCCACGGCCTTCTTGCCCTTTGCGGGGGCCGCCGCAGCCTCGCGGATACGATAGCCGGCCGCGCGCAGATATTCGTTGATCGCCCCCAGCATCTGGCTGGTATTGTTGCTGTTGGCCGTCTCGGGCATCACTTCGGCGGGCACGATCCCGTACTTTTCCACCACATTATAGAAGAGGTTCCACACGCCGCCGTCGGCAACGGGCGCCTTGAGGTATTCCACCACCGCGCGGTCGTCCCAGGGGGCTGCGCTGGTGGCCTTCATATTCTCCAGGAAGAGGTTGGCCTTCTCGAAAATATCCCAGAAATAGCAGTAATTGTTCGAAAACTTAAACGCAGGGATATTGTATTTCTTCATCACCAGCGGGCGGATCTGGTTGGTGGATGTGAAGAGCCAGCAGCGGCCGCTGCGCTCCTGGTCGGTGATGCCGCTCACATCCGTGCGATATTTGAAAAGATGGTCCGTCGCGGCCGCCTTTGCGTGGTTGAGCGCATTGCTGCGAAGGTCGGCGTTGGTGGTGAGTATGTTCTGCACGGCGCGGGTTGCGGCGTCGTCGCGCTGGAAGCTGCCTTGTATGCGCTGCAGCATATCGGGATTGATACTTTGAGCGGAGAGGGCGAAGGAAGCGAACAGGGCGCCCAGGGCGAGGATTCTTTTCATGTCGGTGGGGTTTATAGGCAACAAATTTAGTATATTTGAGCAAAATTACCTTGAAGTGGATATGTTTAGCAAAGAAACCTATATCGCCCGCCGCAAAAAGCTCGCAGAGAGCCTGGGCGGCGGCATCCTGCTCTTTCTGGGCAACAATGAATCCCCGGCGAACTATGCCGACAACACATATATTTTCCGTCAGGACAGCAGTTTCCTCTATTATTTCGGGCTGGACCTGCCGGGCCTGGCCGCAGTGATAGATATAGACAGCGGCGGCGAAATCATCTTCGGCGACGATGTGGATATGGACGACATCATCTGGATGGGTCCTCAGAAGAGCATAGCCGAGCAGGCCGCCGGAGTAGGGGTGGGGAAGACCTACCCGCTGGCGCGGCTGGCAGGCTTTGTGGCCGACGCCCTGGGCAAGGGCCGCACGGTGCACTATCTGCCGCAGTACCGCTTTGACAATCAGATATTCCTGGCAGAAATGACAGGGCAGTCGCCACGCGCGGTGAACCAGGGCAAAAGCGAAGAGCTGATACGCGCCATCGTGGCCCAGCGCCTGATAAAGGAGCCTTGCGAGATAGCCGAGATAGACCGGGCCTGCGACCTGGGCTATGCAATGCACTACACGGCCATGAAACTGCTCAAGCCGGGCATGGTAGAGCAGGAAGTCGTGGGCGCAATGGAGGGCGTGGTGATAAGCGGCGGCTATATGACAAGCTTTCCGACCATCCTGTCGCAGCACGGCGAGACCCTGCACAACCATCTGCACGACAAGGTGTTGGAGACAGGCAAACTGTGCGTGATAGACGCCGGCGCCGAGATAGCCAGCCACTACTGCAGCGACTTTACCCGCACGCTGCCGGTAGGCGGTAAATTCACTCCCAGGCAGCGCGACATCTACACCATTGTCGCCACCGCCAATTCCTTTGCGGCAGAAATGGCCCGCCCGGGCATTACCTACCGCGAAGTGCATTTGGCCGCCAGCCGGCTGATGCTGCAGGGCCTGAAGAATGTCGGCCTGATCAAAGGTGACATAGACGAAGCTCTCGCGCTGGGCGTGCAGGGCATGTTCATGCCCCACGGCCTGGGCCACAACATGGGTCTGGACGTGCACGACATGGAGAATCTGGGTGAGAACTATGTGGGTTACGACCCTGGCCAGGAGCGCTCCCGCCAGCTGGGCCTGGGCTCGCTGCGAATGGCCCGCAAGCTGGTTCCGGGCCACGTGATTACCGACGAACCCGGCATCTATTTCATCCCGGCCCTCATCGAGCAGTGGAAGGCGGAGGGCAAGTTCACCGATTTCATCAATTACCAGGCTCTGGAGAGCTACTACGACTTCGGAGGCATACGGGTCGAAGACGACCTGCTGATCACCGCCTCCGGCTGCCGGCGTCTTGGCAGTAAACGGCTGCCGGCAAGCGTAGAAGAAATCGAGGCCGCCATGGCATAGCAGCTTTGATGTGACAATTTGTCATAACTGGCTCCGGTGGCACTTTATTTGCCACCAGAGGCTAACGCATCGTGCAAATAACAAAACAAATAAAATATTCCATCATTATGATTAAACCTTTAGCAGACAGAGTATTGGTTCAGGCACAGGAAGCCGAGACCAAGACCGCAAGCGGACTTTACATTCCCGATTCAGCAAAAGAGAAACCCCAGCAGGGTGTCATAATCGCTGTGGGCAGCGGCAAGAAAGATGAGCCCATGGAGCTCAAGGCCGGCGACAAAGTGATGTACGGCAAATATTCCGGCACCGAGGTGTCCTACGATGGCAAAGATTACCTCATCATGCGCCAGAGCGACGTTATTGCAGTTATCGAATAATATTTAAAATCAGTATATTATGGCAAAAGATATAAAATTCAACATTGAGGCGCGCAACCTTATGAAAGAAGGCGCTGACGCGCTGGCAGATGCAGTCAAGGTGACCCTGGGTCCCAAAGGC
>CACXHG010000197.1 GCA_902767355.1 uncultured Bacteroidia bacterium | reverse complement strand
GTCAGCAGCCACCAGGTCAGTGTCTTAAATCTGAGGGCTCCGGCAAGGGTACTGAAAATCAGGAATGTGAGGGTGAAACCGTAGATTGCCATGGGCGCCAGCAAAGCCCCGCTGACCCCTATGACTTTGATCAGCACTGACACCAGCGCCAGGCAGCAGGACATTGCGATGAACCAATGACCTGCCTTGAGGCCTTTGAAACTTTTGCTGCCGAACAGGGTGATATAGAAGATGTGGCCTATCAGGAAAAGCCCGATGCCGGCGGCGAACAGGGCAAAGGCGTCGCTGCCTATCAGGGCCGTGTCACCGCCGAAGCCGAAAAGCTGTGCGCAGGCCAGCAGTTTGACCTCGCGGCGGCCCATGTCGGCCTTAGGGGCCAGATAGGTCATGGTTGTAAGGCACAGCAGCGTCAGCAGTGCCGGTTTTACAGTGTCGGCCAGCGCCTGGTTGGAGGCAATGCATCCGTATAGGTTCAGTATTGCGCACACCGCAAAAAATGCGGCGCTTATGTGCCAGAGTTTGATAGCTTTCATAGTCCTGAACTTGGATTCTTTCCCAAAGATAATAAAAATGCCTACCTTCGTGATTATTATGAAAGCAAAAAAGATTATTCGTGCCGTTCTGGCCCTTCTGGTGCTGGCTTTGGTGGCCGGCTGTCTGTATCTGAATTCGCTCATGCCCATCATCACCGGTTATGCGGCCAAGAACCTCGCTTCGGCGGTTTTTGTCTCGGGCCGGCAGCAGGCGGATGTCGAGCCGCTGGATTTGAATTTCTCGTTCATCAAGTTTGTCAAAAACAAGGTGGATTATGATGCAAAGACGGTTAGCAGCCGCTTTCTGTGGGCTAAATCCACAGCCGCTTATCGCGATGGTTATGGTGTGACCTTGCTGCGGGGCAAAGGGCGGAAGGCCTTTCTCGGACAGCAGTATCCGTTGCCGCCGGCAGTGGACGTGCCGGAATATCTGCAAGCCGGCGACTCGGCACTGACTGCGAGGCTGGAGCCCATAGCAAGGGCCTTGGTAGATGAACGGGCCTATAACGGTCATCCTTTTGCATTTGTGGTGCTGCACAATGGCGGTATCGTAGCAGAACGTTACGACAAAGGGATAGATGCCTCCACCCAACTTCTTAGTTGGAGCATGGCCAAGAGTTTCCTGCACGCGCTGGTAGGCATAATGGTCAGGGACAGCCTTATAGATGTTTATGCTCCGATGGATATACCCCAGTGGCAGGGCGACGGCCGGCGGGATATTACTCTGAACGATCTGCTTCAGATGCAGAGCGGTCTGGAGTGGAACGAAAATTACGGCAACCGCAGCGATGTGAACCTGATGCTGCATCGCGAGACGGACATGGGCCTGTTTGCACTTTCCAAGCCCCTGGAATATGAGCCTGGCACCCACTATTACTATTCCAGCGGCAATTCCAATATAGCGATGCGCTATCTGCGCGGCAAGTTTGCCTCTGACAAAGAGTTTCTGGCTTATATCAGGCACCGCCTGTTCGCTCCGCTTGCCATAGATGGCGCACATTTCGAGCCGGATATGAGCGGCACGCCGGTGGCATCTTCATATCTGTACGTCACAGCCCGCGATTTCGCCCGCTTCGGGCAGATGTATCTGTCGGATGGCATGGCCAATCAGGAGCGGGTCCTGCCTGAAGGCTGGGCAGCCTATGCTGCCACGCCGGCTTCCGGCAGCGAGGGGCTCTACGGCTCGGGATTCTGGCTCAATCACAGCCAGCGCTTCCCCGATGTTCCCCGGGATATGTATTCCTGCCAGGGCCATGATGGCCAGCAGGTATTTATCATCCCTTCGTGCCAGCTGGTGGTCGTGCTGCTCGGCTACTCCCCCAAACCCGACCGGGTGGTCGACTTCAACCGCCTTCTGAAGGACATTATCGGTCAGCTCTAACCCCACTTTTTGCCCAATATTTTGCGCAGAGCCGGGATTTGGCCTTAAAACATTTTGCGCAGAGCCAGAATTTTGGGTAAATAAATTTTGCGAAATTATACAGTCCTGTTAATTTTGTCATTGAAAAAGAGACTTTTTTTATGAGACAAAGAGTGTTCAAGAGGAAGTTGTATGAGAAAATGCTTGACTGGAAGCAGGACAAGGATGGAAGTACGGCTCTGATGATCAAAGGTGCGCGACGTGTTGGGAAATCCACTATTGCAGAAGAATTTGCAAAAAATGAGTATGAGTCTTATATCTTGATAGACTTTACTAAAGTCGGACCAGAAATACCAGCTTTGTTCGATGATGTTTCCGACCTGGATCGTATTTTTATGGCATTGCAGTTCTACTTAAATGTCACCTTGATCCCACGTCGGTCGGCAATCATTTTGGATGAGATACAGGAATGCCCTAAAGCACGTCAGGCAATCAAGGAACTAGTTGGAGATCACCGTTTCGATTATATCGAGACTGGGTCGCTAATCAGCATCAAACGCAGTACAAGAGGCATCCGTATCCCAAGTGAGGAGACACGATTGACGATGTATCCCATGGACTACGAAGAATTCCGTTGGGCCTTGGGCGATCAAACCACTGTCCCTCTTTTGGAAAAGGCGTTTTCCAAAAGAAATAATTTAGGTGACGCTGCGCATCGTAAGATCATGCGTGATCTTAGATTGTACATGCTTGTAGGGGGAATGCCGCAGGCCGTGAATACTTATCTCGATACGCAAAACCTATCTTTTGTAGATTCTACAAAAAGAGAGATACTCGACCTTTACAATGACGACTTTTACAAAATAGACCCGACAGGAAAAGCTGCGAGCCTGTTTAAAGCAATACCTGCTCAGCTTTCAGCGAATGTATATCGGTATCGTACCACCCCTGTGATCGGTGACGTTGGGCACGATTCTCTCAGGGCAATATTGCATGAAATGGAGGAGAGTAGAACGGTGAACATTGCACATCATATTGATGACCCGAACGTAGGTTTTCCGTTGACAGACAATCCCGAAATATTCAAGATGTTCGTTTGTGATACCGGACTCTTTGTTACTTTGGCTTTTGCCGACAAGGAGGTAACGGATAATATCATTTACCAAAAGTTGCTTTCGGATACTCTCCCGGCAAATTTGGGCTATGTTTATGAAAATTTAGTCGCCCAGATGTTGACAGCGTCCGGCAATAAATTGTTCTATCATACCTTTTTGGATAATAATAAGCACTATTGTGAAATAGACTTCTTATTGTCAAGAGCTCAAAAGATTTGTCCCATTGAGGTGAAATCTTCCGGTTATAATGCACATAAGTCTCTTGATTTGTTCTGTGAGAAATATTCCGATCGGATTAAAGACCGATATCTGTTATATACAAAAGACCTGAAAAAAGATGGTCGGCTTCTGATGGTACCTGTCTATATGACGCCTTTATTGTAGATGGGTTAATATGTGAAAGAGGGTGACTAAAAAGGTATTTAAACTCTCTGAGAATTGAATATTTGGATAGGACCCGCGAGTAGTACGCAGAAAAAGAGGGCGACTAAGACTTTTTAGTCACCCTCTTTTTAGTTACATTAGTTATTTGGCTATTGCGCAACGGCTGTCATTGTGTGCTTTATTACGTCAATAGTGATGAGGTAATCGCCTGTGTCGGGAACCTGGAACATTCCAGACTGTTCACCGCTTTCGCGGCACTCAATCAACTTCCATGATGTACCCGAATTCTTGCTTGAAGGATGGCAGTAGTAGCCACGGGCTCCGTCGGAAGTCGTAGTTATTATATGGAAGTCCTTGCCTGCTGTTAGTCTGACAACTCCCTCAAAAATACCTTTTGCATCCTTTACTGGAACGGGCAATACGCCGAATTCTTCGCCTTCGCCGGCTGCAGCAGCACCATCAACATATATCTCGCTGATTGAGGCTTCGAGAAGCTCCCATTCGATAGTCTGGTCATATGCACTTGCTTTGATATAGTACTTTCCAGGTATCAAGAATC
>CACXHG010000196.1 GCA_902767355.1 uncultured Bacteroidia bacterium | reverse complement strand
GAAATGGGGTGTGTCGCCGCAGTTGATCTTATAATACCAGCTGAACATCATAAGCGCCGGCGCCACGCCAAAGCTCACGAGGTCGCTGAGCGAATCCAGCTCCCTGCCCATACCCGAGGATACCCCAAGGGTACGGGCCAGGGCGCCGTCGCATATATCGAATACCGCCCCGGCCAGGATAAAGCAGAAGGCCTGCCAGAAAAAACCCCATGCAGCCAGCACGCACGCGCAGGTGCCGCACAGCAGATTCATTAACGTGAGTAAGTCGGGGAGATATTTTTTCATACAGATTGTAGGTTTAGTGTTATTTAATGCCCATTTTCTTTTTGATGTCCTTGGGGATGGCATTCTTGTGGACCATGATGTTCATGGTCTTATAGCGGACAAAGCTGTCGGAGGCATACCAGATGCCCTTGTATTTGCCGGTTTCGCCCCAGGAGTTCTTCACCATGAAGTACTGGGTGCCGTCCTGATCCTTGGCGATGCCGTAGATGTGCATTCCGTGGTCGTCGGTAGTGGTCTTGTTGTCGTAGCCTTCCTGGCGCATTTCCTGGGTCACGGTCATTTCCGGAGCGTCGTCACGCATCTTGGCCAGCTCTTTGGCCTTGTCTTCTGCCGAAACGCCTACCCAGCGCATCTGGTCGCTGCCGGCTTCTTCCACGGACTTGAGGTCGGGATTTACGGCCAGGCCGTTGCGGGTGAAGCCGAATTCGCTCACGTCGGTGCCCCAGGCAATGGTGTAGCCCTTGTCGATGGCGTTGTACATGATGTTCATCATGTCGTCCAGCGGAACGTTGTAGCTCAGATCCCAGCGCCAGTTGTCTTCTACTTCAATGGCGAACTGAGTGTAGAACGGATGATGGGTGAAGGATGTGATGGACACATAGTCCTCGGGCTTGATGCCCAGGCTCTGGGCAAAACTCTTGGGGGTGTATTTTTTGCCATTGTATTCGAATTCTTCGGGGCAGGGGCCAAGATATGCGTCCAGAATGCCCTGCAGGGCGCGCTTCCAGGCGGTGGAGAGCTTCTTGTTGGGGTTGGTGACAATGGCGTCCAGGAAGCCTTTCATGCCGTCGGCAAGCTCGCTGTGGCGGTTGCGCTTCTCGCCGTAGTTGAGGCCTTCCATCTCGCTCTGGGGCACGATGCCGTAGTCCTGCCAGATGTGGAACACGTCTTCGCAGGAGCTTCCCTGTGCAAAATTGAGCTTGCCGTCAAGGCGGACGAATTTCTCTGCCTTGTCGGCGTAGGCCTTGCTCACCACATACATTTCTGCCAGATCCACTTCGGGGCCGCCCATTCGCAGGATTTCAGATTCTATGAAAGACAGGGCGGAGTAGCACCAGCAAGTGCCGCTGCTGGCCTGGTCCTTTACCGGAGTGATGGGAAGTTCCTTAACCACGGTAAAATCGTATTCTTTCTTGGGCTCGAGTCTTTGCTGCTGAGCGGCGAGGGTAGTGGTCATAAGGGCCACGCAGCTCGCGGTAGCGATAAGTTTCTTCATTTTCTATAAAAATATAAATTTATAATAATTTCTGTTGCATGAGCAGCCGGAGCAGGTTGAGGGCATTGGAGGCGAAGCGCTGCATATTGACCTCGCGGCTGGCGGAGGCGCTGCTGATTTTACGCGAGACGACCTCTGTCTGTCCGGTGTCAGGATTGCGGTGTGCGGCGGCAATCCAGCAGGTGCCAACCGGCTTGGCCTCGCTGCCGCCGCCAGGGCCGGCGATGCCAGTGGTAGCCACGGACCAGTCTGTATCCAAAAGTATCGCTACACCGCGAGCCATGGCCTCGGCGCACTCCTGGCTGACCGCTCCGTGTTGCTCCAAGAGCTCTTCGGAAACGTTTAACAAGTTTGTTTTAACCTCGTTGGAATAGCTTGTTACACTACCTTTATAATATACGCTGCTGCCGGGTACACTTGTAATCAAATTGGATACCAGACCGCCGGTGCAGGATTCTGCCACGGCAATCGTTTCCTGATGGCGGGCCTGCGGAGGGGCCTGAAGCAGGCGGGGAATCACTGTCTGCAGGGTGTCGCCGCCTTCTCCATATATATAATTGCCCAAAATCTCGTACAGATCATCTACGGCCTTGTCCATGGTGGCCTTGCGTGCGGGGTCCGCAGCGTTGTAGCAAGACAGGCGCAGCCTCACGCCGTAGATAGCGTTGGGCAGGTAAGCCAGATGAAGATATTCTGGAAGTGAATCCTCCCAAGCCTCTATTTGCTTGGCAAGTACACTCTCGGCCAAACCGAAGGTGCAGATGCTGCGATGCAAGATTGGCTCCGAGTGGAAACGGCTTTGGATGGCCGCAAGTATGTCGTCCAGCGCACCTATGGCTTCGTAGGGCACGCCCGGCAGCGAATAGAGCAGGGCTTCGTGGCCGTATTTGCCTTTTTCAAACACGAATTCCATTATAGGGGCCGTGCCAAGGCGGTTGACAATGACATTGGCAGTGTCCGGCACATCCGCCTGGGCACGGTTGATGTCCAGCATCTGGATGCCGCGGCGGGTGAGTATGCGCTCGATAACCTCCATCTGGGCCTCGCTGCGCTTGTAGCCTGTGGCGCCGCTAAGGCATGCCAAGGCGTCTTTTGTGATGTCGTCTTTTGTTGGACCAAGACCTCCGGTGACAATGACTATATCATTATCTTTTAAGAGATTACCTAAGTGACTGATTATGGTTTGCCGGTCGTCGCCTATAGAAGATATGCCCTTCACCCGCACGCCGATGGAATTCAGTGCCCTGGATATGTGCGAGGAGTTGGTGTCGACAATCTGGCCGATGAGGATTTCGTCGCCTATGGCGCAAATGGATGCCGTTTTCATTTCTTCTTTTTCTGTTGTTTTTTCAGATGCCTTATTATCTGCTTGGCAAAACTGGGGCCGTTATATACAAAGCCGGTATAAACTTCTACCAAAGAGGCCCCTGCGTCGAGCATTTGAAGTGCTTGATTAGGCGTCATGATGCCTCCTGCCGCAATGATGGGGAGCAGGTTATTGCTCTTCTGGTGGATATATTTTACAGTTTCCAGAGACTTTTTCAGCAGCGGAGCGCCGCTCAGGCCCCCTTCGCCAATGGCGCTCAGGGTTTTTTCGGAGGTGGACAGGCCTTCGCGGCTGTGGGTGGTATTGGTGGCCACAATGCCGTCTATGCCGTTTATCAAGGCCAGGTGGATGATTGCATCCAGCTGGCTGTGGTCCATGTCCGGCGATACCTTCAGGAGTACTGGTCTGGAGAATTCGTTGTAGCGCCTAACCTCATTGACACTGTCGATTATCTGCGATAACATGGAGTCTTCCTGCAAGTGCTGAAGGCCCGGGACATTGGGGCAGGAGACATTGAGCACGAAGAAGTCCACGAAGTCGTAGAGCAGGGCCACCGAGCGGGCAAAATCTTTGTATGCCAGTTCGTTGGGTGCGTCGGTATTCTTGCTGATGCTGGCTGCTACCACAATCTTAGGATGATCCCGCTTGAGATTCTCCAGGGCGTGCTTTACCCCGTGGTTGTTGATGCCCATGCGGTTTATCAGGGCGCCGTCCTTGGGCAGCCTGAAAAGGCGGGGAGAGGGATTGCCCTCCTGCGGCTTGGGGGTGAGGGAGCCGATTTCTATGAAGCCGAAGCCGAAATTGGCCAGATCGTTATAGTGGTCGCCGTTCTTGTCCAGGCCGGCAGCTATGCCCACAGGATTCGGGAATTTAACCCCAAACAGCTCTTTCTCAAGGGATTTACTGCGTCGCTTGTAGATAAGGCGAATGAGGAACCGTGCCCCCGGTATATAGCGGAGCACCCTTAGCGCGCCCAGTGTGATATTGTGGGCCTTTTCGGGCGGAAAGAGAAACAGCAGCGGTCTTATCAGCAATTTGTACATAATCGTACAAATTTAGTAAAAATTATCGCAGCTCGTAGGTTCCGTCTGTATATAATATGGTGATTTGTGCGATGCGCTTGCCCTGGGCGGGTGTGAAAACTCTGTCCGCAG
>CACXHG010000195.1 GCA_902767355.1 uncultured Bacteroidia bacterium | reverse complement strand
TTGGCATAATGCGTTTTCAGCTCCCTGGCATTCTTGGCGCAATAGGCCCTCAGGCCGTAGCGCCGGGCTATCACATCGCCCATCTTGGTGTAGCGCTCGTCCAGGACTTCGGGGATAGTGACCAGGTTTTCAATCCAGTCAGCACCTTTTGTAAGGCCGTAGCGCTCGTAATACTCTATGTAATAAGGGTAATTGTAAATCGTCGCCATGGTGGCCATACGGTCGTAGCCCCAGGTCAAGGCGCCTTCGCGGTCGAAGTCCGTAAAGCCCATCGGGCCTTCCAGACGGTCCATGCCGCGCTCCTTGCCCCAGGCGCACACGGCGTCCAGCAGAGCCTTGCAAACCTCATAATCCTCTATGAAATCTATCCAGCCGAAGCGGACAATCTTATGGTTCCATTTTTCGTTGACCCGCCTGTTTATCAGAGCCACTACCCTGCCGACAACCTTGCCGTCTTTTATGGCGAGCATCTTCTGGGCTTCGCCAAATTCGAACGACGGGTTTTGCCTGGGGTCCAGGGTCGCCCTTGTGTCGAAGGCCAGCTCCGGCACGTAGTAGGGGCAGTCACGGTACAAATCCAGCGTGAAGTCGATGAACTGGTTCATCTGACGGCGGGTTTCTACCGGAATAATCTTAATACTCATAGTTGTATTTTAAGTTATATCACGCAAATATAACAAATTATAACAAAAAAGCCGCAGGTAGTCTGCGGCTTGGATATAAATAGAAGAATATAGCTCTACTGAAGAAGTGCTGCGCTGCGGCGGATAAAGTCGGTCAGAGACTTGCCTTTGAGCATTCCCGCGGCCAGCAGGGCCAGGTCGGTCACCTGCTTGAGCAGCTGGTTGTCAGCACTCAGGCCGCCTTCGCTCTCACGGATTTTCTTGATCACGGGATGGTCGGCATTGACGCTGACATTGTAGTATGCCGGCATATCGCCCATAAAATTCATTCCGCCGCCGGCCACCTGAGCCATATCGCGGTAGCGGCGCATAAATTCGCCCTGGTTGATGGAAACAGGTTCGGCATCTTCGCCAAGACTTTGCAGCGAAACCTCGTATTTATTGCCTGCGGGCAGGATCTTCTCGAACTCTTCCTGCAGTTTCTTTTTATCGTCTTCGCTCAGCTCGACCGACTTTATCTCTTCTTTCTCTACAAGTTTGTCGATTATATCAGCATCCACGCGGACAAAGATACTGTCGGGGATGTGCTGTTCCAGCAGGCCGACATAGTGGGCGTCCAACTGGCAGTCCATCAGCAGCACGTCGTAGCCCTTGTTCTTGGCGTTCTCTATATACTGATACTGCGCTTCGGGGTCGGTGGCGTAAAGATAGACCACCTTCTTGTCCTTGTTGGTCTGGTTGGCCTCTATGGCAGCGCGGTAGTCCTTCATCTTGAAGAACTTGCCGTCGGTATTCTTGAACAGGGCGAACTCCATCGCCTTTTCGCAGAACTTGGCGTTGGTGAGCATGCCGTATTCGATGAATATCTTAAGGTCGTCCCACTTGGCCTCGAAGTCCTTGGCGTTGTTCTTTGAAATATCTTCCAGCTTCTCGGCCACCTTGCGGGTGATGTAGCCGCTTATCTTCTTGACATTGTTGTCGTTCTGCAGATAGCTGCGGGACACGTTGAGCGGGATGTCGGGCGAGTCTATGACGCCGTGCAGCACGGTCATAAACTCCGGCAGGATGTTCTCCACGGAGTCGGTCACGAACATCTGGTTGCAGTAGAGCTGCACCTTGTTGCGGCTCAGGTCCATGCGGTCCTTGATCTTGGGGAAATACAGGATGCCGGTCAGATTGAAGGGGTAATCAACATTCAGATGGATGTGGAACAGCGGCTCGTCCTGCATGGGATAGAGCTCCTTGTAGAACTTGTCGTAGTCCTCGTCTTTAAGCTCGGACGGCTTGCGGGTCCAGATAGGCTCGCAGTTGTTGATGATATTGTCTTTCTCACCATCTACATACTTGCCGTCTTTCCACTCCTGCTCCTTGCCGAAGCGTATGCTCACCGGCATAAATTTGCAGTATTTCTTGAGCAGGCTCTCCAGTTTGTAGCGGTCGGCAAAGCCTTCGTTTTCGCTGTCCAGGTAGAGTGTGACGGTGGTACCGCGTTCTTTGCGGTCGCTCTTTTCCATCGTGTATTCAGGGTCGCCGTTGCAGCTCCACTTCACGCCCTTGGCATTTGCACGCCAGGACAGTGTATCTATCTCGACCTTTTGTGAAACCATAAACGACGAGTAGAAACCCAGGCCGAAATGGCCTATGATGTTCTGGTCCTTGTATTTCTCCAGGAACTCGCCTGCAGAAGAGAAGGCTATCTGGTTGATGTATTTATCGACCTCTTCTTCAGTCATACCTATACCGCGGTCGGTGACAGAGATTGTCTTTACAGTCTTCTCTTCGCCTTCTTTCTCGCCGGGCAGCTTGGCCTCGCCAACCGCGATGTCGATGGTCAAATCGCCCAGCTCGCGCTTATAGGTGCCCTTGGAGGCCATCGCCTTCATCTTCTGGGTCGCATCCACGGCATTGGCCACAATCTCGCGGATGAAAATGTCGTTGTCTGAATAAAGGAATTGCTTGATAACCGGGAATATATTCTCGGTGGTTACGCCTATTTTACCTTGTGCCATATTGTATTGATTTATATTATTCGTTTTGTGCACTTGGAAAAGGCAAAAAGAATACCAGCCACCCCGTACTGACAAAATGGCAATGGCAGGGAGCAGTCGCTGCCTAGGCGACTTTTGTTTTTTATCCATCCTGGCTCCAGGCTTCGTAATACAGTACTGTACCGGAGATGTCTCGACTACGCTCGACATGACACGGGGACAAAAAAAAGACCGGTTGGAAAACCGGTCTTGGAGTGGGAGCTGAGGGAGTCGAACCCCCGACCCTCTGCTTGTAAGGCAGACGCTCTGAACCAACTGAGCTAAGCTCCCTTTCAGATTGCGGATGCAAAGATATGCGAAATTTTCATTCCACCAAAATTATTTTTGAGATTCTTGCACCAGCCAGATAAATGGACGCAGCCCGGCAGGGTCCCCTGCGGCAAAGGCCTTCTCCGGGTGGAACTGGACTGCGAGAACGCGATCGCCGCCGGCGAAGCGCTCCATGGCCTCCACAATCCCGTCTGCGCTGCGCGCCGTGACTGTGAAACCGGGCGCGGCATCCTTAACCGATTGATGGTGGAAAGAATTGACCTCCATAGAGTTGCAGCTATAAATCTTGGAAAGCCGGCTGCCGGGAGCGATGTCTATGGAATGCGATGCCGCCTGGCCTTCCGGGGCCTTGTGGCAGATGCCGGACTGGGGCATCTGAGAGGGAATGTCCTGCCAGAGAGTGCCGCCGAAGGCCACGTTCACCGCCTGGATGCCGCGGCAGATGGCCAGCACCGGCTTGCTGGTGCGCAGACAGATGCGCGCCAGAAGAAGATCGAAAGTGTCCCGGCGGGCATTGACCTTGCCCATCTGGGGCA
>CACXHG010000194.1 GCA_902767355.1 uncultured Bacteroidia bacterium | reverse complement strand
GGGTTTGGGGCAGCGCCCGGTATCATCGCCATCAGGCGGTAGCGTAGCGTGCGAAGGGTGGGAATTGTGGAATAGGGCACGCGAAGCGGCGGGTCCGGGCAGAGCCCGGTATCATAGGTAGCCCCTACAGGAATCGAACCTGTATCTAAGGTTTAGGAAACCTCCATTCTATCCGTTGAACTAAGAGGCCTTATAATGAAAAAGGGGACCGATGCGATACCCCCAATTCATTCGGGCAGACATAGCCCTCTGCCAAGGGAAACCCAGTTTACGCCTTCTTGACGATAATCTGGCGTCCGCGATAGTAGCCGCACTCGGGGCAAACGTGGTGATACATAACGGTTGCACCACAGTTCGAGCAAGTAGCCAGGGTAGGCATGGGGGCTACGTCGTGGGTTCTTCTTTTGTCTCTGCGCTGTTTGGAGACTTTTCGTTTAGGATGTGCCATTGTTAAATATTTTTATTCTTTATTATTTTTCTTTACTCTGCTTTAGTAAATCCTTAAGGCCGCTGAAAGGGGTGTTGCCACTTTCTTTGGCCGCTGTGTCCTCTCTGCTCAGCCGGGCGATGGCCTCGGGGTTGCAGCCGCCCTCGGGGTGAACCCTGGTCATCGGCAGGCCGACGCAGACCAGGTCGTAGAGCGTCTGTGCGAAATCCATCTCGGCAGTGCCTTCGCGCAGGATTATCGTGTTGTCGTCTTCATCGACCACATCCTGCGGGTCGGCGTCGAAACGGATGGTGAACAGCTCGTCTATATCGACCGGGAGGACAAGGTCTTCCAGGCATCTGTCGCACTCTACCGTCGCGCAGCCGTTTGCTCTGCAGCGGATTTCAATCCAACCGCCCTTCTGCTCGGCCACAAAGTGCACCTTGCAGTCCAGGGCCCCTACAACATCGTGCGAGAAAGCATCGAGGAAAGTGTTATCTAACACAAAATCAAACTCTTGCCCGCCTCGGGTAAGGCCGTGGAGTGGAATGATTATTTCGCTCATAGCTTTCCTTCACGCAGATTGGGGTGCAAATATAGCAATAAATTTTTGGTTTGCAACCTATTTTAATGCCGCACGTTTGCGGGCGGTCTCGTCCAAGAGTATCTTTCTCAGACGCATATAGTGCGGCGTAACTTCCACGAGCTCGTCTTCCTGGATGTATTCCAGCGCTTCTTCGAGGCTGAATTTGATGGCGGGCGGGAGCATCACCTTCTCGTCGGATCCGGCGGCGCGCACGTTGGTGAGTTTCTTGGTCTTGCAGATATTGATGTTGAGGTCGCGCTCGCGGGTGTGCTCGCCCACAACCTGACCGGCATAGATTTCTTCGCCGGGCTCCACGAAGAATCGGCCGCGGTCCTGCAGCTTGTCCATGGCGTAGGCAATGGCAGTGCCCGTGTCCAGCGACACCAGGGACCCGTTGATGCGCTGCTCTATGTCGCCCTTGTAGGGCTCGTAGTCTTTGAAGCGGTGCGACACCACGGCTTCTCCGGCGCTGGCGGTGAGCAGGTTGCTGCGAAGGCCCATCATGCCGCGCGAAGGGATGTCGAAATCCAGGTGGGTACGGCCGTCGCGGGAATCCATGTGCACCAGGGCGCCCTTGCGGCGGGTGGCCATCTCTATGGCGCGGCCCACGAACTCGTCGGGAACGTCAATGGTCAGATTTTCAATAGGTTCGCAGCGCTGGCCGTTGATAGTCTTGTCCAGCACCTTGGGCTGGCCGACCTGCAGCTCGAAGCCCTCGCGGCGCATGGTCTCGATAAGGATGGAAAGGTGCAGCACGCCGCGCCCGTACACCACGAAGGAGTCGGTGCCCACACCGGGCTTCACCCTCAGCGCCAGGTCTTTCTCCAGCTCGCGGTCCAGGCGCTCCTTGAGGTGGCGGCTGGTCACGAACTTGCCGTCCTGGCCAAAGAAGGGGGAGTCGTTGATGGAGAAGAGCATGCTCATCGTGGGCTCGTCCACGGCTATAGGCGGCAGCGCTTCCGGGTTCTCGTAGTCGGCAATCGTATCTCCAATCTCAAAGTCGGTGATGCCGACCACGGCGCAGATGTCGCCGCAGCGGACAGTGTCCACGGTCTTTTTCTCCAGACCCTCGAACACCATCAGGTCTTTGATTTTCTGCTTCTGGATTATGTCGTAGCGCTTGCACAGCGATATGTTGTCGTTCTTGTGCAGGGTGCCGCGGGTCAGGCGGCCGATGGCGATGCGGCCCACATACGGGCTGTATTCCAGCGAAGAAATCAGCAGCTGCGGCGTTCCCTCGACCACCTCCGGCGCGGGTATCTCGTCTATTATGACATCCAGCAGCGGCATGATGTTTTCGGTGGGCTTGCGCCAGTCGAGCGACATCCAGCCCTGCTTGGCGCTGCCGAACACGGTCTTGTAGTCCAGCTGCTCTTCAGTGGCGTTGAGGGTGAACATCAAATCGAACACCTGCTCGTTCACGAAGTCGGGGCGGCAGTTGGGCTTGTCCACCTTGTTCACCACCACGATGGGCTTCTTGCCCATCTCTATGGCCTTCTGCAGCACGAAGCGAGTCTGCGGCATGGTCCCCTCGAAGGCGTCCACCAGCAGCAGCACGCCGTCGGCCATGTTGAGCACGCGCTCCACCTCGCCTCCGAAATCGGCGTGGCCGGGAGTGTCTATGATGTTGATTTTTACGCCCTTATAGGTGAGGGATACATTCTTGGCCAGAATGGTGATGCCTCGTCCGCGCTCCAGGTCGCCGGAGTCGAGAATAAGGTCGCTCATCTTCTCCACTTCCCTCAGGTGGGTTGTCTGCTGTATCATCTTGTCCACCAGGGTGGTCTTGCCGTGATCGACGTGCGCGATTATCGCGATATTTCTAATTTCTTGCATACGCTGTATTCAGATTGGGCGCAAAAATACAACATTTTTTTATACTTTCGCGCCTCGGTATATCTCCTTGTAATTATGACAGAAAAGATACTCATTCTGGACTTCGGCTCGCAGGTTACACAACTTATCGGCCGCAGGGTCCGGGAGTTGAACGTATATTGCGAAATCCATCCCTTCAACAAGATGCCGGAAATTGGGCCTGAGGTGCGCGGAGTCATACTTTCGGGCAGCCCCGCCTCGGTGCGCGACGCCGCGGCCCCGCAGATAGACCTGGCTGGCATCAAGGGCCGCCTGCCGCTGCTGGGCATCTGCTATGGCGCGCAGTATCTGGCTTATAAATACGGAGGTGCGGTAGAAAATTCCGGCAGCCGTGAGTATGGCCGCGCCAGGCTGCATATAGCGCAGGGCGCATCGCCGCTGTTTGCCGGGGTAAAGGATAATTCCCAGGTATGGATGTCCCACGGCGACACCATCACCGCCCTGCCAGAGGGCGCCGAGGTCATAGGCTCAACTGCAGATGTGGCCAATGCCGCCTATCGCTTCAAGGGGGAGCAGACCTATGTAGTCCAGTTCCATCCGGAGGTGTTCCACAGCGAAGAAGGCCCCCGGATTCTGGAGAATTTCGTCAAGGGAATCTGCGGCTGCAAGGGCGACTGGACGCCGGAGAACTTCATCGGCTCTACAGTGGCTTCGCTGCGGCAGACAATAGGAGGCGACCACGTGATCCTGGGTCTGTCGGGCGGCGTGGATTCCACCGTGGCGGCGGTGCTGCTGCACAAGGCGATCGGCGCGCAGCTGCACTGCATATTCGTGGACAACGGCCTGCTGCGCAAGAACGAATTCAGCGACGTGCTGGAGTCATATAAGGATATGGGCCTGAATGTGACGGGCGTGGATGCCGGCGGGCGTTTCCTGAAGGCGTTGGAGGGGCTGTCCGAGCCGGAGGCCAAGCGCAAGGCCATAGGCAAGGCCTTCATCGAGGTCTTTGATGCTGAAGCCCAAAAGGTTACCAATGCGCGCTATCTGGCCCAGGGCACCATCTATCCCGATGTGATAGAGTCCTGCTCCGTGAACGGGCCCTCTGCCAAAATCAAGTCGCACCACAACGTGGGCGGTCTGCCCGAGAAGATGAATCTCAAGATAGTGGAGCCGCTGCGCAGCCTTTTCAAAGACGAGGTGCGCCGCGTGGGCCGCGCCCTGGGCATAAAAGACGAGCTTGTGGGGCGCCATCCCTTCCCGGGGCCTTCGCTGGCTATACGTATTCTGGGCGAGGTTACCGCCGAAAAGCTGGAGATACTGCGCAATGCCGACGATATTTTCATCCGCAGCCTGCGTGCATGCAGTTGCGACCTGCCCTCGGCCAGCGAGCCAAGCCGCCGCGCCGGCAATCTCTACGACGCCATCTGGCAGGCGGGCGTAATCCTGCTGCCGGTGCGCAGCGTGGGGGTGATGGGCGACGAGCGCACCTATGAATATACCGTGGCCCTGCGCGCGGTGGTTTCCACCGACGGCATGACCGCCGACTGGTTCCCGCTGCCATACGACTTTATGGCAAAGGTCTCCAATGACATCATAAACAAGGTTCGCGGTGTGAACCGCGTCTGCTACGACATCTCTTCCAAACCGCCGGCAACGATCGAGTGGGAATAGCCGCTACTGCACGGAAATAGTGCCGAGGTCAAGGACGTCGCCGGCCTGCAGGAATACCGGTTCGCCCCTGAGCTGTACTTTGGATTGGGTCCCGCCCCTGGTGATGGTGGCACAAAGACCCTCGTAGCCCCAGGAAGAGGCCGCGATCATCACGTAGTATTTCTCGCCCTTTTGGAAGCCTCCCTGCGGCGGAGTGATGTTCACGTCCGGGAATGAGGGAGCCTCGATTGTGGATACGACCATCCCGCCTTCGCCGTCGGGGTAGATGCCGAATGTGCCGCTGATGTCTCCGTAGTCTGTGCTGAGGCTGAGGGACTGGATGTCGCTCAGCTCAAGCGAGAAAGACAGCCAGGCGCAGATGGGGGTGAATATCAGCTGCTGGCCGCTGCCGTAGGCGATCGCATAGGCGCACAAGGGGAAGGGGACGCTCTGGGCCGTGGCGGCTGTCTGATTTTGCGGAATCGTGATCTTGAACTGCGTCCCGCTCAAATCGTTAAGGTCGCTGTAGGGGTAGATGCCGAGATAGGAGTCGGCTCCCGCCGGCGCCTGACCCTTAAGGGCGCTTGTGGCCCCGTCGCTGGAGGCGGTGAACTTGCAGTGGTCGTAATAGACGCTCCCGACGCCGTCTTTTTCTACGCCGGTAATTGCGAACACGCTCACCGCTTCGCCCTGGCGCCATTTGCACTCCACGCCGAAGTCCAGATAGGGTAGAATGGCATCGATGGAAGTTTCTACAGGGGTGAAGGGGTCGTCGCTGTTTTCTATATCGCAGGCAGTGCACAGCGCCAGCAGCGAAAGCATGAGGATATGGCGTTTCATTATGCGTTCTCTATTTGTCAAGACAAAGATATAAAAATTATCTCAGAGGCCGGCTCGGGGTGTTGAGGAGGCGTCCGCTTGGTTCACTTAGGTCCATTGTGGGCTCTGGGGCCGTCTGCATCGCTTTAATTGCCAAATAAATACTTATCTTTGTGGGTGTGTAAACCTTTAAGAGGATGAACCGTCTCAGAATAATGCTTGCCGTGGCCCTGTGCGGCCTTTTTGCCATGGCATGCGACAGCGCCCAGATGCAGCAGATGCAGGAGCAGCTCAGCCGGCATGAAGCCGAGATTCAGCAGCTGAAATCCTTCGTACAGTCGGCCAACGCCGATGTGTCGGCACTGCAGACAACCCTGCAGCAAATCCGCCAGGGCGGTTGTGTAACGGGCGTTACGCCCCAAATCAAAGATGGCGCAATTGTGGGCTACACCCTGGTGTTTGCTTCTGGCCAGACAGCCTACATAGGCAACACCGGCTACCAGGCGCCGCAGATGGGCGTAGAGCAGGGCGAGGACGGGAATTATTACTGGAAGGTGGACGGTCAGTGGCTCAAACGGCCCAACGGCACCCTGGTGCAGGCCGGAGCGGAGACTCCTTCGCCGAGTTTGGGAAACGAAAACGGCAAATGGTTCGTCACCTTTGAAGATGGATCCACTATGCCCCTGAGCGAGAAGGCCACTTCTTCTGCTCAGCTTTTCAAGTCGGTGGATACCTCCAACGCCAACTACGTGCTGATAACGCTGGCAGACGGCACTATTCTCCAGCTTACCACCTGGAGCGCCCACGTGGCCCTCAAGAATTTGGTCAATCAGCTCAACAACAATCTCTATTCGCTCCGCACCATAGTAGAAGCGCAGCAGGAAAACGACTATCTCCAGTCCGTGACGCCCTTCAACGAAAACGGGCACCACGCCGGCTGGGTCATGAATTTTGCAAAGAGCGGGTCGGTGCTGGTCTATTCGCTTGAACAGGAGCTGGGCGGTCAGGGCCGGAAGGTCAAGATGGAAAACGGTGGCTGGTGGATCAGCGAAGACGGTGGCGAAACCTATGTGCAGGTAGATCAGTCCGAGCTGGACGTGGAAAACTATATTGTCAATATCGATGTGGCGAATCCCGGATACGTGCAGCTGGCGCTTTCCGACGGGACTGTGCTGGATATACCACGTATGGCTGAAACCGGGCTGGAGCTGGGATTGCCATCCAGGGAGTTGAGCCTGGGTCTTAACGAATCCTGGACCATTCCTTATACGATCACGGGTATGAATCCCCAGGATGCTGTCATCACGTGCTTCAGCGATGGGAATTTTGTGGTTTCGGTATCCGACAACGTCGGCGGGAAAGGTACCATCACCATAGAGTGCATAAGGGTATTTTCGCAAGGCAGCGTGAGCGTGATTGTAAATGAGCCGAACGGCTCTTCGCTGGTGAAAGTTATAAAACTGAGTTATAATGCGCCGACAGTGCCCGATATTCCGCCTGTTCCGGATACGGGCGACAATCCTGAGCCCGGCAGTGATCCCGAGCCGGAGTTCTGGCGTGAGACAGATGTCGTCGAGATTTCTGCCGAAGGCGGGCAGGCCAAGGTTGGAATAATCAGTATGTACGGCTACGTGCTTACCCTCGGCACGGGTTATTGGGTTAAGGTTACTGCCAATCAGACATCCAGAGGTCATTATGACCTGATCTTCGATGTCAGTCCCAATCCTACCTGCGATGACCGCTATTACACAATCTATATGACAAATGTCGGTTCTATCCGCGTCCATCAGGCGGGTGATCCCAATGTTCCTGCCAACCCTTACTGGATGTGCGATTATATCACTTTGCCACCGGAAGGCGGCGAGTTCCCCTTCAAAGTGAAATCGACGGTAAAAGAGATTCATTTCAGCCACGACCCTTGGCTCAGTATCGATTTCGACGACCATTATGAAGAAGGCGATTTGATGGGCGTCACCTTCTCTGCAGAGCCCTACAACGGCTTGACCGACAGGGTGATCAGGGTCCCTGTGGACTGCGGTGATTCGAGGGGTATCATAGTGGTCACCCAGTTGGCACCTTTGAGATGAGAAAGAGTAGGGCATTCGTCATTGCGGCGCTTTTGGCGCTCCCGCTGACTTGCTGCACGCAGGCCCCTCCGGCGGAGTATCTGACCCCGGAATTCGAGGAGGTGCTCATCTACGACGCAGACCCGGACGCGGTCAGGTTCACCTGCCGGATGAGTTCCCTCTCGCAGCTGGCAGAATACGGCTTGGACTATACCGATGACTGGGAGTGTGCAGAGCCGCACTGGACCAGAGTGGCAGGGACCAGGGAAAGCGGCAGTTCTTTCGTGGTCGTGGTCGGTGATTTCGAGCCAAATACGACATATTGTTACAAAATGTTTATCAGCAACGGAAAGGACTCCATGCAGTCCGCCCCGAACTATTATACAACCCCGGAGTAAGAAATGAATTACCAGCAAATTCCAGAATTGCAGAGCCTGCTGAGTGCAGTGGAAAAGAAATATGGCCGGCCCGTGCTTACCACCAACGATTTCAACACCCTGTCTGCGATAATACGTTTTGAGGGCAGGGAAGTGCTGTCGCCTTCTACCCTGAAGCGTCTGTGGGGTTATGTTTCGCACAAGACGACTCCGCGAAAGGCGACCTTGGACGTGCTGGCGCGTTTCGCGGGCTACAAAGATTTCTCTGACTACAGAATGTCCCTGCTCGGAGAGCAGAACGACACCTCTGCCTTCTTGGATACTTATTACATTGCCGCAGAAGATATTGTAGACGGCGGGCTGCTGACCATAGGCTGGGAGCCGAACCGTGTGGTCAGGCTGCGGAAAGTGGAGAGCAACTGGTTCGAAGTTCTCGAAAACAGGAATTCAAAGCTTCGCGAAGGGGACCGCTTCCAATGCCCGTGTTTTTTCAAAGGCTTGCCTCTGGTGATACCTACAGTGAGCCGCGGCAGCCAAATCCTGCCATCTTATATAGCCGGCAAGACGATGGGGCTGAATCTGGTCGAACTGGAATCTTAAAGCTTCTCTTCCAGCAGATCGCTGGCTTTCTCAAAGATCTCGTCGATATTGTCGATCTCTTGCCGGCCTTTGTCGGCAGGGACGTCTTTCGCTTTGCCGGAAGCATCCTTGCGCGGGTGCTTGGATGCATCTGCGGGCTTCTTTTCCTGCGACGGCTGTATTGCGGGCTGCATGGGTGCCTGCTGTATGAATATCGTGTCGGAGTGGGAAGCTGGCTTGCCGGAGCGCTCCATCTGGATGCCTGAGGTAATGAGCGAAACGACGGCCGCGGTAAGGGCTGCGACGGCCAGGAAGGCAAGCGGCCAGAGCAGCCTGCGGGAGCGCAGGGCGTCTTTTACCTGGGTGGCGGAGGCATATCGCTTGGCTGGGTCGGGGTTGGTGCAGCGGTTTATGCACCGGCGGTGCGCATCCGTCATCATCCTCAGCACCGCCCCGAGGGAATATATGTCGCTGCGTACGTCGGCCTGCCCCCCGGCGAGAACCTCGGGAGCCACCCACCAGCGGGTGCCGGCGGCCGACTTGAGTATGCTGGACGCAGAGTAGTCCGCCAGCCCGAAATCTATGAGCTTTACTATGCCTCCGTCGTGGCTGAGCATGATGTTGGAGGGTTTCAGGTCCCTGTGGATCACCTGCCGGCTGTGCAGGTATGCCAGGGCGTCGCACAATTGGGAGGCTATCGAAATAAAGCTGCGTTCGTCTATCTGGCTGGTTTTGAGATAATCTTCCAGGGTCATGCCGTCTATCCACTCCATCTCGATGCAGTTTCCCAGGCCCTCGATCTCCATGTAGGAATATATCTCGCAGACGTTCGGATGGCGCAGCGAGTAGCCGGCTTCGAACTCCTTCTTAAGGATGCCTTCGTGCAGCAGGTCCCCTCTGAATTGGGGCTTCAGGCATTTGTACACGCGAAATCTCCCTGCCCGCTCACCTCGGTAAAGCTCGCAGGACGCCGCCTTGGAAGTGGGGATGGGCGTGAACGAACGCAGGTCGGGCTGGCCATATCCTGGCTCTGGGCCGAAAAAGCCGGAGATATTCTCATCCATAAATCAAAAATACTCCTTTTTTATTACATTTGCAATGCTATGAAATGGCATTTTCGCAGGTTTTTAGCTTTTTTTCTGTTGTTGGCTCTCTCGTGGGTTCCACTGCGCGCGGCTGTCTGCGCGGGCGGTGGGGATGATGATACACCTTGGGACGAGCTGCTCGACAGATATGAGTTTATATGCCGGAAGTGCCTGGATTTGAGAGGACAAAAAGCCTCCGGCAAAGAGATTTCCGCCAGTCGCCTGCTGACTTTGATGGACGAGTTGGAGGCTCTGCGCACCGAGCTCAAGGGTGTGTCGGACAAGATGCCGGCCGCCGCCAGGCAGAGGTTCTATGCCATCCGTAAAATGTATGTCACAGGTCAGATTGCAGACACCCGTCCCCAGCGGCTCGAGGCGGTCGCTTCACCCTCCCGCCGGTATGTTTCAGCTGCCGGTTCCCAGGGCGGTGCTGCATGTTTAGAGCAGATACCGCTGCCACGGCGGCCTTTCGACCCGCTGCGCTTCGTGGCTGCGAGCGTGGCTGCTCCCGAGTTGTCCTTGGGCCTTACGGCTGCCTGGTGGGGGAAGAGGCTGGGCGCCTGGGGCGCTGTCAGAAGCACCTTTTCCAGCCATGCTGTATCTTATCCTGCATATAGCGACGGATCCATGGAAGGCGGGCGCATCTGGGCCAGCGGGAAGGCTGCCACAGACCGTTTCTACGCCACCGCCGGGCCGCTGCTTCGGGTGAGCCGGAGCCTGGCCGTCTATGCCGGTGCGGGATATGGCTTCAAGCGGCTATGCTGGGAGGATTCTGAGGGCGACTGGGCCCGTATAGAAGATGCTTCCGGCTCCGGGCTGTGCTATGAACTGGGACTTATGGCCATCACCGGGCCGTGTGCCTTTGGCCTGGGCTGGCTCTCCCTGCCGCAGGTCAGCAACAGCATAGTGGTCTCTGCCGGAATCTGTTTCTAGTCGGCTACCAGTCTCTTAGATTGGCTTTCTCCTCTATGGTTCGGCGGTCTTTTGCGCTCAGGTTGGGGAAGAAGTTGATGCCGGTCATACGCTCTATCTCGGCTATCGTCACAACGCATTTCTTCATGGTCTGGTTGCGGTCGGTATTGTCGCAGATAAAGCCAATGCCGCGTTTCTTGCCCTTGAGACTCACGACGACCTTGAAGAAGGCTTCGGGCACGGCAACCTTGTTCTCGCCTATGGTGTCCGGGTTTTCGCTCAGTATAGGGCCGCTCACGATATACACGTCGCCATATTCCAGGGCCCATTCGCGGCACTGCATCTCAATGGCGTTCCACACGCCGGAATTGCAGCGCTCCGTCTGGGGGCAGATGTTCGCCAGCGAAAAGCTGTCGTACATGGCGTTGCGGTCCCATTTATTGTCGCCGGCAGGGCACATGTGGCCGCGGGTGTAGCCGGTTTTGCGGTAGTCGGCGGCAGTGGCGCGGGGTTTGGCCACCTTTTTCTCTTCGTGATAGGCGTTGCCGGGGCGCACAGCGTCGCCGTTTACATGCTCGCTGGTGAGTTGCCAGAACACCCAGTTGGGAAGGCGGGTGGCCTGGTTATATGAAACTATGAAGCTTTTCTTGGTCAGGATCTGCTCCGGAACTTGGGCCGGCTGGGTTGGCAGTAGCTTGCGCTGCGCTGCGTTGGGCCGCAGTATGCCGCAGGCGCTGATGCTTAATATTATAAGGGCAAAAGCCAGAAAACGGGCAGTTCTTTTCATATCGCGTGATGAGTTTGTTCTGCGCAAAGATAGCAATATCACCGCAATTTATCTACTGACAATTTGGCAGAAAAACCGTGCTGGCAAATATGTTGATTATTATTCAGGCAAAGGAGAAAAACAAAATGAATCAGAATATTCAGGAATTGGAAAAATACGCCGTGAACCTCAATGAGAGGGCGCGGCAGTCTAAATTGGATCCTGTGATAGGTCGTGACGACGAGATTCGCAGGGTGCTGCAGATTCTTAGCCGAAGGACTAAGAATAACCCTATCCTGGTGGGCGAGCCCGGCGTGGGCAAGACCGCCATCAGCGAGGGCATCGCGCAGAGAATTGTCAACGGCGATGTCCCCGAAAACCTTAAGACAAAGACAATCTACTCCCTGGACATGGGTGCGCTAATTGCCGGCGCCAAGTATCAGGGTGAGTTCGAAGAGCGTCTGAAGGGCGTTGTGAAGACCGTGTGCGAGAGCAACGGCGAGATCATCCTGTTTATAGATGAGATCCACACCCTGGTGGGCGCGGGCCGTACCAGCGGCGCCATGGATGCCGCCAACATCCTGAAGCCGGCGCTGGCCCGCGGCGAACTGAGGGCCATCGGTTCCACAACCCTGGATGAGTATCAGAAATACTTCGAGACCGACAAGGCCCTGGAACGCCGGTTCCAGATGGTGATGATAGACGAGCCTTCGCCGGCCGAGTCCATATCCATCCTGCGTGGTCTTAAAGAGAAGTACGAAAACCACCACAAGGTGCGTATAGAAGACGATGCGATTATAGCCGCCGTGCAGCTGTCGCACCGCTACATCACCAACCGTTTTCTGCCCGACAAGGCCATTGACCTGGTGGACGAGGCGGCCAGCAAGCTGCGTCTGGAGATGAATTCAGTGCCGGAGCCCATAGACGATCTGAACCACCGTATCAAACAGCTCGAAATAGAGAAGGCGGCCATCAAGCGCGAGGGCGAAGGCGCCAAACTGGACAAGATAGAGGCTGAACTAAAGCAGACAAAAGCAGAGCAGGAGCGCCTGATGTCCAAGTGGAACAGCGAGAAGAATGTCCTGAGCGACCTTAGCAACAAGCGTCAGGAGCTGGAGAATCTGCGCCACGAAGCCGAGACTGCAGAGCGAAGCGGCGACTACGGCCGTGTGGCCGAGATCCGCTACGGCCGTATGCAGCAGGTTCAGAGCGATATAGAGAGCCTTACAAAAGAGAAGGAATCCTGGGAGAACCCCATTATGAACGAGGCGGTGAGCGAAGACGACATCGCCGAGGTTGTG
>CACXHG010000193.1 GCA_902767355.1 uncultured Bacteroidia bacterium | reverse complement strand
TTGGTAGTCGATAGGAGAATCGAACTCCTATTTAGAGATTGAGAATCTCTTGTCCTAACCGTTAGACGAATCGACCGGATAGTTCCCGTTTGGGGCTACAAATGTAAAACTATTTTTTGAATATGCAAAAAATAGTAACTTCGCATGCTATGGCAAAGATACTGATGATATATACGGGAGGCACCATTGGAATGGTCCGCAACCCGGAAACAGGCGTCCTGGAGGCCTTTTCGGCAGAAAATCTGTCTGCCAACATCCCTGAAATGAAGTATTGCGGCGCAGATGTGGACATGGTCTCTTTCGACAGCCCCATCGACTCTTCTGACATGAACCCCGGGCACTGGTCCGCCATTGTCAGAATCATCTGCGAGCACTATGAGCCCTACGACGGTTTCGTGATCCTGCACGGCACCGACACCATGGCCTTCACCGCCTCCGCCCTGAGCTTCATGCTGGAGGGCCTGGGCAAGCCGGTGATACTCACAGGCAGCCAGCTTCCGGTGGAGATGATACGTTCCGATGCCAAGGAGAACCTTTTGACCGCCATCGAAATAGCCGCCGCAAAAGATGCCGACGGCCATCCGATGGTGCCGGAAGTCTGCATTTATTTCCACGACGAACTGCTGCGCGGCAACCGCTCCAGCAAGATAAGCGCGGAATACCTGGCGGCATTCGCCTCGAACAATTACCCCGTGCTGGCACACACCGGTACCGACATAACATACCACCGCGAGTTCATAAGGCCATACGACCCGAACGTGAGGTTGACTCCGCACTATGAGATGGAAAGCGGCATCGTGATACTGTCGCTCTTCCCGGGCCTCCAGGCCGAAGCCGTGGAAGAAGTACTCGGCCAGCCCAGCGTCAAGGGCGTGATTTTCCGCACCTTCGGCAGCGGCAACGCACCCCGCAACGAACGGCTTCTGCAGGCCCTGGCCAAAGCCGTGAAGGCGGGCAAGACAATCGTGAACATCACCCAGTGCGCCACCGGCAGCGTGCAGATGAAGCGCTATGCCACCGGCCGGCAGTTGCTTGAGGCCGGCGTGATCAGCGGGCGCGACAGCACCGTGGAGGCGGCGCTCACCAAACTCATGTTCCTCATGGGGCAGGGATTGTCGCAGGCAGAAATCCGCGAGAAGATGAACCTCTCCCTCGCAGGCGAGATAAGCCTATCTTGAAGCCTCCAGCCTCAGGTCGCTGATTTCAAAGCAGGCATTGTAGGTCCCGGTCATTTCCCAGCCGAAACTGCAGCCGACTATCTCCCATTCGGCCAGATAGGACTCTTCTATCACACCCTCGCCCTGGGCCTCCTTGAGCGCAAGGGACACTATCTTCAGCAGGTCGGCGTTGACCTCAAAACCCTGGCGGGGTTTGGGAAGCTTGGCGTTCTGGGCGGAGCCCATATAGAGTTGTGCCGGCGGGCAATATACGAATTCACCTTCGGCAGCATTTGAGGCGCCGAGCAGAGAGGAACCCGTCACCGCGCCGATGGAACGGTTGTCAAAGAGTATAAGCGCCAGCGTGAAGCCGCGGTTGTAAAGATAGCTGGAACGGTTGATGTTGCGCAGCTTGAGGGTAAACAGACAGGTCGCCGCATGAAGGTTTTTATCTGCCAGAAATCCCATGCAGTCTTCGTAAGATGTCACCTTGCCCGAGAAGGCCAGTTTGGCACTTTTGAGCACGCCGAGCACAAGGGTGTCGGTGGGAGCATCCACGATCATATAAATCCAGGGCTGGTCTTCGCGCCGGATTCCGGTATATTCGGCAGAGGCGTTGCACTCCAGCTGCAATAAACCCTTTGAGGGATTGACTGTCACAACCTTGGCGGCGAGATTGCCGTTGCCGGGCAGGGTGAAAATGTAGCGGCCGAACCATTTTTCTGCATTGCAGCCGGCCATGTTGAACTTGGAGTTGTACTGCCGGAGCGTCCACAGCGGCGTCTGAGCGCTGTCCACAAGCATCGCACCGCAGATGGTATCTGCATTGCGGTCCGGGCTGGCCACATACAATCCGCGCGCAAAGGACGCATCCCGTATGGAATTGGGCGCCTGCTGGGCTGCAAGACAGATGGACACCAAGGTTAAAATAGCTGCCAAAATATATTTTTTGTTCATATTGCACGATTTTTGAGGGTCAGTTGCAAAAATAACACATAATATTTAAAAAGCATCCGACATGAAACGCTTAGTTATTATTCTGGCAGCAGTATTAGCAGGGTTTACTGCCAGCGCCGGCACTGTCACCAAAAACTTTGACAATCTTAAAAAATTCACCGGCATCCAAATCTCAAACTCATTCGATGCAACCCTGATTCAGAGCGACAACTGGTCAGCAAGGGTCACTATCGACACCGATTATGAAGAATATCTGGACGTAAGCGTAGTCGGCAATATCCTTTACGTCCGCCTCAAGGACATGCCCCGCCGGCTCAAGGACCTCACCAGAAAGACCATGAAGGTCACCATCTGCACGCCTTCGCTCAACCAGATACATCTGACCGGCGCGGTCCGCCTGCAGAGCAACGACAAGTGGGAAAGCCCCATGGAGAAGTTTACGCTGGATTTGAGCGGCGCTGCCAAGGCCGAGAAGCTCTACATCTCCGGCATGGAACTCAAAGCCGACATTTCCGGGGCATCCAACGGCACTGTCCTGGGCGATTTTGCAGATCTGGACGTGGATATCTCCGGAGCCTCCGCCATCTTCTTCAACGGCAGTTTCTCAGAGATTGACGTAGATGCCAGCGGCACTTCCAAAGTGAGCATAATGGGCACGGCAGACAGCATTGAGAGCGAGTGCAGCGGCACTTCCCTGCTCGACGCAGCCCAGCTCAGCGTGGACAGCGCCGACATAGCCTGCAGCGGCGCTTCAAAGGCCACCATAGACGTGAACAAGCGCCTGGAGGTGAACCTGACCGGCGCCAGCACCTGCCACTACAGCAGCAAGAATCCTTCGCTGGAAGTAGTCCCGTCGGTAAGCCGCGCTTCGAGCTTCAAGAAAGTGAACTAACTTCTCTGGCGCACGGCCTCGTACATAAATACGGCCGCAGCAACGGAAACATTCAAAGACCCTATGGCACCCGCCATAGGGATTTTTGCTTGTATGTCGCACAGATCCAGCACAGAGGGAGAAATCCCCTTCCCTTCGCTTCCCATGACAATCGCGGTGGGCTTTTTCAGATTGATCTCATAGATAAAGTCCGGGCCCTTCTCGGTGGCCGCAACCACCTGAAAGCCGGATTCCAGCAGATAGAAGATAGGAATCTTCAGATTGGCGGCCCGCGCCACGGGCACCCTGAGCAGCGCCCCGGCGCTGGATTTGATGGCGTCGGCGTTGATGGGCGCTCCGCCTTTGGCAGGCAGTATTATCCCGTCGAAACCGGCGCACTCAGCAGTGCGGGCAATGGCGCCCAGGTTGCGCACGTCGCTCACTCCGTCCAGCAGCACGAACAGCGGCGCGGCCTTGTGATTCAGCGCGTTCTCTATCATCTCTTCGAAGGAGACATATTCCACCTGCGAGATATAGGCCACCACGCCCTGATGCGCGCCGTGCACCAGCGAATCGAGTTTCTGGACCGGAACTATCTGATAGCTTATGCCGTTCTGCTTGAACACAGAGAGCAGGTCGCGGGCAGCGGGGCCCTCGAAGCCGTGCTTGATATAGACTTTCTCAAATTTGCGGCCGGCTGCAACAGCCTCTTTCACAGGGTGTATGCCATAGAGATAATTGCTCATAACTATTCAATTTTTTCGGCCAGGGCGGCCCATTCTTCCATTTTAAAATCGAGCTCACGCTTCAGCTCCAGATATTGCCGGGTCAGGTCCATGATATCGTCGCCCGGCTGCGGGGCGGAGAGCTTCTTTTCTATATCGGCCATCTGCGTCTCGAGCGCCGCGATGGCTTTCTCAAGGTTGGAGAAGCGGTTTTTAAGGCGGGCCATTTCTCGGCGCGCCTCGCGGTCCTGCTGCGAAGAGGGGGCCGCTTTTGGCTTGGGAGCTTCGACAGCGGCGCCCTGGGCAGCCGGCTGCGGCGCTACTGCCTTGCGCTCAAGGGCCTCGAAGCCTTCTATTTTCTTGCGGTGCAGGAAATCGTCCACGCCGCCAAGATGCTCCCGCACCCTGCCGTCGCCAAACTCGTATATCTTATCTACCAGGCCGGTCAGGAAATCGCGGTCGTGGCTCACGACAATCAGGGTTCCGTCGTATTTGACAAGGGCCTGCTTGAGCACGTCCTTGCTGCGGATATCCATGTGGTTGGTGGGCTCGTCCAGGGCCAGGAGGTTGTATGGTTCCAGCATCAGCCGGGCCATGGAGAGGCGCGCCCGCTCGCCGCCCGACAGCACCGAAACCTTCTTGTCTATGTCCTCTCCCCGGAACAGGAACGCGCCCAGTATGTCGCGCAGCCTGAGGCGGACATCGCCCACGGCAATTTTGTCCAGGGTGTCATAGACAGTGTCGTTAGGGTTCAGGACGTCGTCCTGATTCTGGGCATAATAGCCTATCTTCACATTATGTCCGACAGTGGCGCTTCCCTTGACTGGCGCGAGGGTCCCCATCAGGGTCTTCATC
>CACXHG010000192.1 GCA_902767355.1 uncultured Bacteroidia bacterium | reverse complement strand
GATCAGTTCAAAGCGGCTGTTTCCCAAAACGATATCCATTCCGGAGCCGACCGCAGCGTGAACGCCTACTCCCAGATCGGTTTTTGTACCACAGAAATCACAACTACCGACGAAAGAACCACAATGAACAATTGTTTTATGATTAGAAATTACTATCTTTGCAACTATCCAATGCCAGAGGCTATTCTGATATACAAGAAGGCCTCCAGGCAGTTGACGTTGACAGAGTATTATAGATTATTCAATAACAATTAATAACAAAAACAATGAAAAAAGAGTATCAATTCCCTAGAGTTAAGGTGGTTGAAATGGAGCCTGAAACCGCTGTCCTTCAAGTAACCGGTTCAATAGAAGATACTCACGAAGGTTAATGGGGTGTCTTTTTTAGATTTTTAACTTAGGTATGAAGAAGATTTTGGTTTGGACTTTACTGTCCAGTTTTTTCTTTTTGTTTTCATGTACACCGGCTGAAAAGTCGGATACATCTTTTGCAGGTCCGGGCGTCTATGGCTATCTTCCCGACTTTGTATCGGATGATGCCCCCGCCACAAAGGCCAAGTTCCCTGCAGCCGAGATGAACCTTCGTTTCGAAGTCGGCGACAAAATCAACATCTGGTCTGAGGTCGGAACCCTGCTTGTTTACAAGGTTACCGTAACTGATGGTAAGAGTGCCACATTCGACGGTGGTGGTTTTACCCTGACCGAAGGCATGACCTATTATTCATCGTTCCCTCTGATAGCAAATGTAAGGGATGATTTTTCGGCAATTTCCCATTCCTACGAAGGTCAGGTTCAGACTGCGGATGGGGTTGCTGATCACGTTGCAGAATATACCTATGTACGTTCAGAAGCAACCTGCGAGAATGGCGCCACACACTTCTCTTACAGCCATATGTCAAGCTGGATAAGATTCTATCTGACTCTGCCCAAGGCTAATATGACTATCACTGAGCTGACGCTCACTGCCGACAGCCCCGTATTTGCACTGAATGGGACAGTGGATATTACAGCCGGAACATTTACTCCCGGTGAGATGTCCAACACAATGACCCTAAAGCTTGACAATGTTCAGGTTACCGATGGCGAGTTGAATGCCTATATGGCAGTCAATCCCTTTGCGGCCTTCAATGCAGTGGTTAGAATCAAAGATGCCGAGGGCAAGAGCTACGTAAGCGCAGCATTGCCTCAAAATGCTCTTGCAGTTGGTTACTTCAGGACCATCCGCACTTCTCTGGCAGAAGAGATCCCGACCGGGCAGTGGAAGAAGGTCACCGCTACCGAAGACCTTACCAGCGGCAAATATGTGATCGTTTACCCCGGCGCAGACAGCTACAAGATCTTCAGCTTCGAGAAGAGCATGGCCAATGCCCAGAGTGCTGCTGCTACTGTAGCTGATATGCATACATTCGCAGAGGTGGTGCCTATGCGCGGTCAGCTTTTCGAGACCTGTGTCAACGGCAACTATATGACCATCGATGTTCCGGAGGATCCTGCAACTATCGAGATTGTAGAGGCCGACGAAGCCCAGGTGGCAATTGAGGCAACTACCCTGCAGGGCGAGACTGCAAACGGCACTGCATTGTTGAAGTCTTCCGCTAAGAATCTCGGCTTCGCAAACGTCGTGGTTTCTCTTGGCGCTGACGGGGCAGCTACCATCAAGGGTATGGTGAAAGCCGCTGACTTCAAGGATATCTGCACGTTCCTCCGCGGTCACGAGCTCAAGGTCACCTTTGCCGACGTCATGGATTTCGCTGCAAGCGAGGTCGGCATGTCCGACGCCTCCAAGGAAGATGCCCTCAAGGCATTCGAGGGTCTGTGCAAGGTCGCCAAAACCGTGATGGCAGAGCATAACTACCTGGATCTGATGGATATCGACCGTAATACCCGCCTGATGGATGTATTTGCCAATCACTACGAGTTCTTTGCCGATGCCTCCCTTGGCTACGATTCTGACAAGGCTTATGGCTGGCTCAATCCCGTAGGATTCTATGTGGAAAACGACGGTTTCTCCGCCCATATCCCCATGCCTTCTTCAGAGTGGTTCGACCGCTTTGCTGAATCACTTGCAACCGGCAGCCGTGAGAGTTTTGTGGCTTACTGGAAGCAGTTCGACATTGACCATCCCGAGTATTCCGCATACTTCAACCACAACGCCTTCTTTGGCCGTATAGCCGAGAAGATGATCTCCGACAACAACGTGACTGTGGATCAGTACAACAGGATTGCCGCTATCAACTGGACCAAGATCGGCCAGAAATATCAGACCTACTGCGACGATATCTGCGCAAACGATCCCCTGGCAAACGTCTATGTTTACAAGAAAGTTGAGTAGTATCTCTCGAATATGATAAAAAGAATCCCGGGCTGCAAGGCTCGGGATTCTTTTTATATCTCTACCACGGAGTCGGCGAAGCGGATGGCTGCTTCGCGGTGGGAGATGAAGATTATGGTCTTTTTGCCGTGGTGGTGGCTGTGGATATTCTCCAGCAGGCGGCTCTCGGTGGCAGGGTCCAGGGCGGAGGTGGACTCGTCCAGGATCAGTACGCCGCCCGGTCGCAGCAGGGCGCGGGCGATGGCGATGCGCTGCCCCTGGCCTTCGCTCAGGCCGCTGCCCGATTCGCCGCAGGGGGTGTCGAGACCTTCCGGCAGCTCATACACAAAGCTGGCCTCGGCTTCTGTCAGGACTTCCTTTATTTCACTCAGGCTGGCATCGGGCTTGGCCAGCTGCAGGTTGCTCAAGATGGTGCCGCTCAGCAGCGAATTGCCCTGCGGCACATACATGAAGTTGCCCCTGAGCGCGATTCCGGCCGGATGGTCTCCCACTGTTACCTGGCCTTCTGTGGGCTGCAGCAGCCCCAGGATGAGGTTTATCAGGGTGCTCTTGCCGGCGCCGGTGGGGCCTATGATCACATTGAAGCTGCCGGGGGCGAAGCGGCAGGAGAAATCCTTGAGCACGGGGCGGCTCAGGCCGGGGTAGGAGTATGTCAGGTGGGATACCTCAATACGGGGTGCGCCGCTAAGCATGACAGGCTCGGTGACAGGCTCTTCTTCCAGGTCTTCGAGGTCCATCAGTCGCTCTATGGAGGTGATGGCGCGTATGAATGTAGGCACCAGGCTGCCCAGCTCGGCGATGGGGCGCTGCACCTGCCCCACGAGTTGCAGGAAGGCCGTCATCATGCCGTAGGTCACAGTGCCGGCGGCGATGCCGAATATGCCCCAGAGGAAGGCGGCGGCGTGGCCGGCCTGGAAGCCGAATATCATGAGTCCGCGCGCATACGCGTTATAATTGAGCCGCTTGCGGGTCTGGCTCTCTATGTCGGTCTGCAGCCATCCGAAGCGCTCCAGCACGCGCTCCACGCCGGTCAGGGTGAGCACCAGCACGCGGTGCTGGAAACTCTCCTGCATGGTCTGCTGCACCTCGGCCTCGCGGGCGCGGATCTTGGCCATGATGGCGCGTATCTGGCGGAAGAACAGCCGCGAGCCGACCACCGCAGCCAGCATAAGTATGACAAGCACCCACAGCAGGTTAGGGGCCAGCGTGAGCAGATATGCAGAGGCGGCAATCAGCTGTATTGCGGTGATAATCAGTGTGGGAAACGAGTCTGTAAGCAGGCTGGCCGAGATGCGGATATCGTCTTCCAGGCGGTTTACGATATCGCCCGACAAGAAGCGCTCGCGGCCCGCCCAGCGGCTGCGCATCACGTGGGCGAACAGCTGCCCGCGCATGTGATTCTGGGCCTTGACGGCGTTGTAGGTATTCCACCAGTTGGAAAATATCCAGCAGGCGATCTGGACGATGAGTATGGCTAAAAACAGGATTATTCCGTGGCTCAGACTATCGTCGCTAACTTTTGTGGCTATATCCACCAGGTGCTTGCTGGCCCACACGAAACCCAGCGAGGCGGCGATGCGCACCAGGCCCACGGCCACTGTCACGAGCAGTCGCCATCGCAGGCCTTTGGACATCGCCCATAGCGCCTTGATGCATTCAGGCAGTTTTCTCACCGTTTGAAAATGTGTTTGATGACGCGCAATACTCCGTCAAATAAATAGTAAATAACATCGCGGATGATAATCAGTCTTCTTTCCGAAAAGCAACGGAAGAATATGGCGGCTCTCTTGAGATAGACCTTCATGGAGAACCACTTGTTCTTGGTGAATTCTGTGGGCCGCTTGTCCAGTCCGTACATCGCATAGCCGAAATTGCCTTCCTGGAGAATCAGGCCCAGGATAGATGCGGCCCTGTCTTGCAACCCTTTCACATAAAAGGGCATCTCATCTGCCGGCATTCCCAGGTAATCGACCGCGATGGAACCCAGAATCTGCCAGGCGCTGCGCAGCTTCAGTTTGGTAAGGGCTTCGTCCACCACAGAAGTGTCCAGCTTGCCTGCGCGGCTGTGCAAAAACAGAATCCAGTCGCATATCTGCCTGAAGCCTATGCCCCCATTGGTCAGATGATACCAGATATGTTCGAATAGAAAGAAGGCGTTGAAGCTGTCGGCAGGGGTGTTGATCGGGCTGTCCGTGATTGTGACCGAGGCCAGATTCTCTGTGAGCCCCGGCTTGGCAATGCTTTGGAAATAAGCGTTTTCTCGCTTGGAGCGAAGGATGTCGCAGTACTGGTGAAGTTCTACATACACCCCGTTCGAACAAACTGTAAAATGCTTTTCAGAAAGCTTTTCCTTGGTCACGTTTGTGCCCGCGATAAACTCCCTCATCAGGGCGCAGGCCCTCTCGTACTGCTCCGGGCCGACATACAGGTCGATGTCGCCGCATTCCCGCAGCACCGGCTCCGGATAGTTGGCCGCAACCCCGGCGCCCTTTAGCAGGACAGTTTTTATCCCATTCTTCTCAAAGAAAGCTACGAGCCTGACAAGGTAGCGGTTCAGCGTCAGGTGCAGCGAGGCAGTCTTGTAGATGAGAGACCAGGTCTTGTCGTCCAGGTCGTCCAGCCCGGCCTTCTGCAGGGCGTTGAGAATCAGAGGCCTGGTCTTGTGCAGATTGGCAATCTGCAGCACAGCCTCTACATTTGCGGGCAAAACCTCGGGAGCCCGGCCCCACAAAGCGGCGCCGAGAGTGTCAAGATACGCTTGCTCTGCCGGACCTATTCCAGAACCCCGTGTTCCTGCCATACGGACACCATCCTTTTGACGTCTTCCATCGCCACTTCGGCGGTGACCTCGTAGCGGTCGGTGAGCAGTTTCACCAGGTCTTCAAGTGTGAAATCCTTGCCCTGAACTTCTTTCCACAGGTAGCCTGCAGAGTCGTTCATGGAGAGTATCTTATTGAAGTTGACCTGAGAGAGGCCCTCGCCAATCACAACGTGTTCTCCGCAGAGTTCGCGGAGGGTAAAACCATCTTTTATTCTCATATTATTCGTCTGTATATTCCTAATAAATACCTTCTGAAGGGTTTCAGCGTCCGCCACAGGCGGCCTCTTGTGGGCTTGCGGCCGTTGATGCTCACCGTGGTGCCCATCACGTCGGCAAGGCGGCACTTCTCTTTGCCGATCAGATTGCCGTCGCCCATGAGTTCCACCCTGTCGCCGTCCAGACTCCACACGCGGTGCAGCACATAGCGGCTGTCGGGCAGCCGCACCAGCACTATGTCGCCGACCTTTACCTCGGCCAGCTTTTTGAGCGTCACGCTGTCCCGCCCGCCCCTTATGAAGGGGAGCATGCTGGTCCCCTTGGGGGTGAAGGACACCTCGCGCCCCTCGGCCAGCAGCGCGCTGATCTCTCCGAGCAGGACTTCGTTAGGCAGGGTTCTGTTTTCCATTTACCGTGTTATAGCAAAGCATGGCTGCGTCCCTGTCGGGCAGGCATTCCAGGCGATAAAAAGGCACTGCGGCGCAGATGCCCTCCATGGTGGCGTGCCAGCCGTCCGCAAGAGCCTTGAAAGGCCTGAAAGACGATGCTGACTCCATCAGCGACACATAGGCCTGGATCACAGGCACGCGCTCTATCTTGTTGTAAGGGGCCTGCTTGAGGTGCACGATGGCGCCTACCGGGGCGTTCTTCTGCTTGTAGCAGGGCGTCTTGCCGCTCCATGGGCTGCCATAGACCCGCGCACTGCCGTCGGGCAGCAGGCGCAGAATCGGGTTGTCGTCGTTCAGCAGCTCAACATCGTCCAAATTCTTGATCCACAACTGGCTGTGGGTGCTCTTCCCGGTGCCGCTCTTGCCCAGGAACATATAGCCGCGGCCGTCTTTTACAACCACAGACGAGTGCATTTCAAGTGCCCCCAGCCGGGCTGTGCTGAAGTTGAACACCAGCATCATGGCATTGTTGAAAGCGAACAGGTCGCTGGTGCCCGTCAGCTGCAGCGAGGCGTTTTTGAAAGCTGCGTCCGCGAACATCTTCCCTGCTGTGGGTTTGCCTGGAAAGGGCTGGCATTCAAATATATAGCCTTCTGCAGCATGGTGGAGCGAGATGACGGGAAGTCCTGAAGTTTCCGGCGTTTTGTAGATAAGATCGCCGGCTGTCTGCGGCAGGCGGTCGACAATCTTTAGCGAGAAGATAGGATCCCCGCAGCACTCCGCTACCCTGAAAGGCTTCATATTGTCCGGCTCGGAAGGCATCCCCTCCACCGTGAGGCAAAAATCAGCAACCTTGTAAATATTGATACTGCTTTCCATATTCGCAAATGTAATAAAAAAATGCAATATCGCCCGAAACAGGATATATGGACCTTATTGAAAAGCAAAAAAACTGGTTGTTATTCAGAAAAAAGAGTATATTTGCACGTTAAAGGAAATTGTTAAAAACTATATTTACTTATGAAAAGATTCTTTTCTATCATTGCAGTAGCGCTGCTTGTGACCTTTACGGCGGGCGCTCAGGAAGCTAAGGACGTCAAGTGCCTGGATTCCAAATGCTGTGACAAGTGCTTCACCAACACCTTCTATCCCGGTTGGTATGTCGGCGTACTTGGTGGCGTATCTTACACTTCTTCAGATGAGTGGGGCTATGCAGGCTGGGACAAGCTCCAGCACCTCAATATTCCCAATGTCTCGCTCAATGTAGGTTATGACTTTACTCCGGTGTTCGGACTGCGCGGTTCGCTCAGCGGCCCCTTCGGCAACTATCCCGGCCCGAACCATATGGATATCAACAGGTTTAGTTATGCTCAGCTGATGCTGGACGCCACCTTTGACATCTGCAACATTTTCCGCACCAGGACAACCCGCCTTTTCAATCCCTACATCTTTGTGGGAGGCGGTGCTTTCTATCGTTTTGCAGTTGCAGGTAAAGATGCTTTCGTGGGTTATGGCGCACGCCTTGGCGGCGGCATCGACATCCGTCTGAGCGAGCTCGTCGACCTTACCCTCGAACTTCAGGACAACGCCCTGCACAACAAGTTCAACACCCTTACCGAGCTTGACAAGGGTGCCGACCGCAGCCTCGAATATCACGGCGACGACGGTCTCTACTATGGCGGTGAGATCCTCAAGATCAAGAAGCCCTTCCGTTGGGACGACAACATATCCGCTCTTATCGGTGTCAAATTCAACCTTGGCTCTGTGAAGAAACGCGCTGCTGCTAAACAGGCTTGTGTAGATGCACTTGCAGCTGCCGAAGCTGCCGCTGCCGCCGAGGCCGCACGCCTGGCCGCTGAGGCTGCCGCCGCTGCCGAGGCCGCACGTCTGGCTGCAGAGAAGGCCGAGGCCGAGCGCCTGGCTGCAGAAAAAGCCGCTGCCGAGAAGGCTGCCGCCGAAGCAGCTGTTGTGACCTCTCTGGAAGAGAATATCTACTTCGACCTGAACAAGTCCGTTCTGCGCGACAGCGAGCAGGGCAAGATAGCTAACCTGGTAGAGTTCCTCAAGCAGAACCCCGAGGCCAAAGTGACTATCAGCGGCTATGCAGATAAGGAAACCGGCAACCACAAGCTCAATATGAACCTAAGTGACCGCCGCGCAAATACCGTTGCGAAAGCCCTCAAAAAAGCTGGCATCGCAGCTGAGCGCATCAGCACCGCTTTCTATGGAGACACCGTCAGAGTGGCTCCTGAGGCCGAAATGAACCGCGTCAGCGTGTGCGTAGCTAAATAAAGCAAATCGTTTATCACTCGATATCGGAGGGTGATCCGCCATCGGGCGGGTCACCCTCTTGCTTTTGTCGATTCCATTATATTTAGTATCTTTGTTTCTAATATATACCTATTAAAAAAAGGCGAAGAAGATGAGCAAGGACGTGCGCTGGTATGCGCTCAAGGTTTTCTACAGGAAGGTCCCCGAACTGAGTGCCGACCTTAGTCGTGTGGGTATAGAATACTACTATCCGCTCCAGAGCGACGGCAGGCCCTACGTCCAGTCCCTGATATTTGTGCATTGCAGCGAGCGTCAGATAGAGCAGCTGCTGGCCAAGGCTCCCATCTGCGGCAGTTTCAGCGTGTATTCGCATCTGGAGAAGCGCCGCCGCCTATATAGCGAGGAGACTTACGAGCGACTGGTGCCGGCACCCATCGACGAGCAGGAGATGGCGGTGTTTATGCTGGTCACAAGCGCTTCGCCCGACAAATACGAGATACTTGGCCCCGACGAGGCCAAATACCATACCGGTGAGCTGGTGCGCGTCACATCCGGGCCCTTCGAAGGGCTGGAGGGGCGCGTAAAGCGCATCAAGAAGGACCGCCGGCTGGTGGTGTGCATCACCGGCGTAGTGGCCGTGGCCACGGTCCACATAGATCCCAGGCTCCTGGAGCCGGTGGACGGACATACAACCGCAGCTTAGCCCTTGGATAGGGGCCGGGCGGCGGCGTTGACACTTGTTTCCTTTCTGCTTCGAAAAAAAATGTGGCAGGAGGGGAGCAAAGTTATTATCTTTACGCGCCCAAATTTGAAATAAAACTACTCAATACGAATGAAACTGAACCGAATCTTGGCCATCGCGGCCACCATCATCCTGGCTGCCGCCTGCAGCCCAAATACTTACAAGCAGATCAACTATCTGCAGGACATAGACAGCGAGGTGTCGCTCGACATGAAGGAGAACCAGGGCATCCTGATACAGCCCCAGGACCAGCTGAGCATAGTGGTCAGCAGCCGCAACCCCGAGCTGGCCGCGCCCCTGAACAAGCCCGTCGCCTCCTATCAGGCAGGCAGCGAGATTACCTCTACCAGCAACGGCTATCAGCGTATCCTGGGCTATACCGTCGATAACAACGGCGACATCAACTTCCCCGTGCTGGGCACCATACATGCCGCCGGACTCAATCGCTGGGAGCTGCAGGAAGCCATCCAGAACAAGATCAAGAAGGAGGGCATCATACTGGACCCCATCGTCACCGTGGAGTTCATGAACTTCAAGATCTCTGTGATGGGCGAGGTCAACAGCCCCGGCACCTACAACGTGACCGGCGACAAGATCACCCTCTTCGGGGCCCTTTCGCTGGCCCGCGACCTGACCATCTACGGCCGCCGCGACAACGTGACCGTGATACGCGAGCAGAACGGCAAGCGCAACATCTACAAGCTGGACCTGCGCGACAGCGACATCTTCTCTTCGCCGGCCTACTATTTGCAGCAGAACGACGTGGTTTACGTGTATCCCAACAGCGTCCGTGCAGGCCAGAGCACCATCAACGAGAACTACTTCAAGTCCGGTGCGTTCTGGATCAGCCTCTCCAGCGTGGCCATCACCGTGGCCAACCTTATCCTGACCCTGACCCTCAAAAGATAAATAAGTTACTATGTCTGAATACATCGAAAACACTGTAAATCAAGAAGAAGAGCAGAGTCTTAAGCTGGCCGATATCTGGGACATGATATGGGGCAACAAGTGGTGGTACATCATCTCTGTGCTGCTGTGCCTGGCCGCTGCGATGTTCTATCTCTACCGCACTCCCAAGACCTACAGCCGCACCGAGAAGATCATACTGGACGAAGCCAGCCAGGAGATGGCCATGCGAGACCTGACCAAGTTCACCCGCAGCACCGGTTTTAGAACCAACGGCGACGCCGTCTATAACGAGATGGAGGCTTTCACCAGCCCCGACCTCATGCAGCAGGTGGTGGAGCGCCTCGGCCTGGAAGCCAGCTATGTGGAAAAACAGCCCCTGCGCCGCCGCGAGCTCTACAACGCCACCCCCTTCGAACTGGTGCTGGCCGGCGACAACACCGCCTCCGGTTTTGACTTTACCGCCCGCCGCAGCGGCGACGGCTTCGAACTCAGCGACTTTGTCATCAACCGCGAGCCGCTCGACGACGTGACCATCAAGGGTGCGTTTTCCGATACCCTGGACTCTCCCGTGGGCCGCATCGTGCTGATTCCCACCGAGCGCCTGGGCAATTTCAACCGCGACATCACCGTCAGCTGGCGCAATTCCGGCGCCCGCGCCAAGGCCTATTGCGCCAATCTCACGGCAGCGCTCTCCAACAAGATGTCTTCGGTTATAGTGCTCTCCCAGAAGGATTTGTTCGCAACGCGCGCCAGCAATATCCTGCGCACGCTGCTCGATATCTACAACGAAAACTGGATTGCCAACAAGAACAAGGCTGCCACCAACACCAGCAAGTTCATAGACGAGCGTCTGGCCGTGATAGAGGAGGAGCTGGGCGGCATAGAGAGCAACATCAAGGAGTTCCGGCAGACCAACCGCCTGCCCGACGCACCGGCCGTGACCACCACCTACCTGGGCGAATCCAGCCAGTATGCAGCCCGCAGCTTCGAGATCAACAATCAGTTGGCTGTGGCCAAATACATACGCGAATATCTTTCCGACCCGGCCCACAACCGCGCGCTGATTCCTTCCAACGTGGGCATCCAGAACGCCAATGTCGAGTCTCAGATAGCCGAATATAACGAGCTGCTGCTCAAGCGCGACCGCCTGCTGACCAACACCACCGAGAGCAACCCCATCATCGTGGACCTGAACTCCAGCCTGGATCAGCTCAAGAGCACGGTGATCCGCTCTGTGGACAACCTTATCAGCACCCTGCAGCTGCAGGCGGGCAAGGCCGCCAGCCAGGAGCAGCAGGTGCTCAACCGCATCAGTGCCACTTCCGGCCAGGCACTGGATCTGATGTCTAAAGAGCGTCAGCAGAAGGTTAAGGAAGAGCTCTATGTGTTCCTGCTGCAGAAGCGCGAAGAGAACCAGCTACAGACCCTGGTCAATGTAGAGAACACGCGCCTTATCATGGCGCCCAACGGCAGCGCCAGTCCCGTGGCGCCGCGCCGCATGCAGGTGCTCCTGCTGGCGCTCCTGCTGGGCCTGGCCATCCCGTTCGCAGTGTTCTACATACGCCATCTGCTGGACACCACCATCAAGAACCGCGGCGACATACAGAAGCTTTCCGTGCCTTTCCTGGCAGAAATCCCGCAGCTGGGTGTCAGTGGCAACTTTATCAAGCGCGCCCGCAGCAACCGATACGACCATAAGTATTGCGACATTTTGGTAGAAAACGGCAAGCGCGACACCGTCAACGAGGCTTTCCGCGTGCTGCGCACCAACCTCGACCTGATGGCTGGCCACGGCGACGGCTGCAAGGTGATCATGCTTACCTCCTTCAACCCCAACGCCGGCAAGACCTTCAGCATCATGAACATGGCAGCCTCCATGGCGCTCAAGGGGGCCAAGACCCTTATCGTGGACCTCGACCTGCGCAAGGCGACCCTGTCCAAGGCTCTTGACAAGAACAACCGCGGCGTGGCGGCCTACCTTAACAGCAAGACCGACACCATCACGGAGTTTATCCAGCCGGTTCGCGACAACCTGTCGCTGCTCTCCGTCGGCACCTTGCCTCCGAACCCGGCTGAGATGCTGGTGAGCGAGCGCTTCGGCAAGATGATAGACGAGCTCCGCGGCCAGTTCGACTATATGTTTGTGGACTGCCCGCCCGTGGACATCGTGGCCGACACCGCCATCATAAGCCGCATTGCGGACATCACTGTGTTTGTGATACGCGCCGGCCTGTTCGACAAGCGCAGCCTGCCAATGATAGAGAATCTCTATAAAGAAGGCAAATATCACCGCATGGCTCTCGTGCTCAACGGCGTCGAAACCTCCCACAGCTATGGCTACGGCCACTACGGCTATGGTTACGGCTACGGTTATGGCTATGGCTACGGCTATGGCGACAGCAGCGAGAAAGGCGGTAAAAAGTCCAAAAAATCCAAGAATGCTGACGCATAAAACTGCCCTTACGCCTCTCCAGAAACAAGCTTCGCTCCGGGCCATGCGGTAATACTGGGGCTCTGCCCCAAACCCCGCCGCTCCGCGCTGGCTATTCTATGAGCCACCCCGCACGCGCTTCGCTAGCGCCTGATGGCGCTGCGCGCGTGTTCCCTCCGCGAACTTGTTTCTGTCGGGCTCCGGGCACAAATCTGATACACTATGAAGATAGCAGTCGCCGGGACAGGCTATGTGGGACTATCGATTGCGACTCTGCTGGCACAGCACAATGATGTTGTGGCGGTGGATGTCGTGCCCGAAAAGGTGGATAAGATCAACCGCCGGATAAGTCCCATCCAAGATGAATATATAGAGAAGTATCTGGCAGAGAAGGATTTGCACTTGACGGCCACTCTAGATGGACGCACTGCCTATGCAGGCGCCGACTTTGTGGTGATTGCCGCGCCCACCAACTATGACCCCAAGAAGAATTTCTTCGACACCTCGCATGTAGAGGAGGTCATAAATCTGGTGCTGGAGGTCAATCCGCGGGCGGTTATGGTCATCAAGAGCACCGTGCCGGTGGGCTACACCGCCCACGTGCGCGAGAAGTTCTCGTACCGGGAGCGCCTAGCCGACGGCAGTTTCAGGGTGGTCGTGCCCCGCATCATTTTCTCGCCGGAATTCCTGCGCGAGAGCAAAGCGCTGTACGACAACCTCTATCCCAGCCGAATAATTGTCGGTTACGACGAGATGCCCGGTCAACCCGGGCATGACGATAGGGAGCCCGTCATTGCCGGCTCGACCGGCAACCTCCGCGAAGCGGCTCATACCTTCGCATCCCTGCTCCAGCAGGGCGCCATCAAGCAGGACATCCCAGTCCTGTTCATGGGCAGCACGGAGGCCGAAGCCGTCAAGCTGTTCGCCAACACCTATCTTGCGCTGCGCGTGTCCTACTTCAACGAGCTGGACACTTACGCCGAGATGAAGGGGCTGGACACTCAGGCCATCATAGAGGGCGTGTGCCTGGACCCGCGCATCGGCAGCCACTACAACAACCCCAGCTTCGGCTACGGCGGCTACTGCCTGCCCAAGGACACCAAGCAGCTGCTGGCCAATTTCAACGACGTGCCGCAGAACATGATCTCCGCCATCGTCGAGAGCAACCGCACGCGCAAGGACTACATCGCCGACCGGGTGCTGGAGATGGCCGGAGCCTATTCTTATACCGGCAGCAACGAGTACCGTCCGGAGCACGAGAAAGACGTGACGGTCGGCGTCTTCCGCCTGACGATGAAGACCGGCTCCGACAACTTCCGCTTCAGCTCGATCCAGGGCGTGATGAAGCGGATCAAGGCCAAGGGCGCGACGGTCATCGTCTATGAGCCGACCCTGCCCGACGGGGACACCTTCTTCGGCTCGGAGATCGTCAACGACCTCGAGCGCTTCAAGGCGCGCAGCGCATGCATCCTTGCCAACCGCTACGATCCCTGCCTCGACGACGTGCGGGACAGAGTCTATACCAGAGACCTCTTCGG
>CACXHG010000191.1 GCA_902767355.1 uncultured Bacteroidia bacterium | reverse complement strand
TGGATGAAGTAGGCCTCCTTGTCGGTGAGGTTGTCGTCTTGATAGACCTCCTTGGGCAGCACCAGCAGGGCGCGGGCTTTGCGTGCGTCGGCGGCGCTCATGCGGGGAATGCGCTCTGCCAGCATGGTCAGATAGTCGTAGTCCTCAATGCCGTCGCGCAGGATTTCCAGGCGGACGCAGGGGATGGGGTAGCCGGTGTAGGCGGTGGTGCGGTCCTCGTTAGGGTGGCGGTTGTGGTGGTAGAACATTGTGCCGTCGCCGCATGCCAGCAGCTTGAAGATGTTGGGGTTGCCGCTCAGGCAGTAGGGCTCTTCCCACTGGCTCTGCAGGCGGCCCTCGGGTGAGATTTCACGCAGGCCCCAGGCCGTGTTGGCCCATACAAGCACGCCTTTGAAGCCATACATATAGCTGGCCCACAGCCAGATGCGCATGTCTATGGCATTGTGGTCAATGAAATTGGAGAAATACGGATATCTGGTGCCGCAGCACAGGTAGTTCCAGGCTTCCTTGCCGGGGACCTGATAGCGCTTGATGAGGTCGTGGTTTTCGAAGCAGTCCCAGCTCACGCAGCTGATGTCGGTGCAGTCGCTGATGTCCATCGTGTCGCAGGCGTGGCCGCGCCAGGTGTCCATCTCTGTCATGAAGGTATGGATGCCGGGGGCGTACTTCTTGATCATGCGGTGGGTTTCGCGCAGCAGGGGGTAGGCCTTCTCGCGCGGCTCGTCTCCCCAGTAGATGTAGGCCTTGTCCAGCACGCCGGCCTTGCGCAAGCCGTCTTCCAGACGTGGCAGGTAGTCGGCCATAACCTGTTCATATTCAGGAGTTCCCTGCTTGAAGCTGCCGATGTGGCCCTTAATGGCCTGGTGGAAGTTGACCGAGCCGACGCCGGCAACGGGAACCGAGAATCCGGTGAAGCCGCCCTCGCCGAAATATTTGGCGGCAGTGGCGTTGAAGTCGGTGAAGTCCAACTCTACGCGCACCTTGCCCGGGTCAATCTCAAAGTTGCCTTCCGGGTAGAGGTTCTCGCCTGTGGTGCAATCGACAACCTGCAGGTCGTCCCACCAGGTGGTGCCGGTCTCGGAGCCGTCGGTGTAATAACCGGCTCCGAAAAGTCTTACGTTCAGATATTTGGTGCGGGGGTCCAGATGTTCCAGGTCTATGTGGTGTTCCACCCAGGTGGTGTCGGTGTCGACCCAGGTGAAGCGGCTGCGGTAGGGGATTTTCTTATAGTCGGCATCGTACAGGTCCACTATCATGTGAGAATACACCAGTGTGTCGCCCACGGCCCAAACCGATACCTTGTGGGGGTGACTGGAGTCCACGGGGATGAATTTCTTTGTGCAGACGGCCTCGAAGTTGGCATATTTGGAGTTGTCGTCTATCGCAAAGGAATATTTGCCCTCCTTGGCGCGGCTGCTGCAGTACCATCCTCCACTCCAGTCGCAGCCGGTCACGCTCTGCTTGATGGGCGTCAGGTAGAAGGGGTTTTCGGGGGATATCTTGTAGTCCAGATAGGCCTGCAGATAGTTGTCGAATGCCTCCTGCTTCTGCTCCGGGGTCTTGAGATTTTCGTATTCTATCACCTCCCAGAACCACAAGCCGAACTCCGAGCGGACGCTGGGGGTGGCCGGCAGGGTGAAATTGCGCACCTTCGCCTGCACGGGGATGTTGAGCATCCAGCCGCCGTCGGCGCTCAGGCTCAGCTGGCCGCTATAGGCCTTGGCGGCAAAGCCGGCAGGGGTCTTGAGGGTGATCCAGAAAGAAGTATTCTCGCCTTTGGGCGCATCCTGGGGCTCGTCGTAGAGCGGCAGCGGGTCGGGCCAGTCGCCCAGAAAGCCGAATGAGTCGCTGTTCATCTGGATGGGGACGTATTCGGTCTTGCGTATGGTGGCCTCTATGCCTTCCGGCAGGCCGCTGAGCTTCACTTTAAGGTTTTTGAGCTCCTGCTTGGGGTTTACCACGACGATGAACGACTCGTATTCGTTCTTGGCGGTGTTGAGTTTGACAGTGCCGCCGCGACGCTTGGCTACCGGGGTGTCCTTCATCACCTTGTAGCAGCCTTCGGCCCACCATACGGCGGCTTTGGAGTCATTCTTCACCAGATAGCCGTAGCCTCCCTGGGCCTTCATGTAGGGGTCGCACTTTTCAAGTTTCTCTGCAACGAATTTCTTTTGTGCATTCAGCGGGAGTGCCGCCAGAGACAGCAGCACCAGAATAGGGAAGATAGTCTTTTTCATAGTATCACAAAGATAAGAACGAATTGTTACTTTTGCGATATGAAATGTAAAGCGCTATTGATTGCACTGACTGTCCTGCTGGTGGCGGGGTGCAGGGGTGGCTGGACGGCTGCCGAAAGGGAACTGATTGAATCCCAGCCTGATGTGATGCGGGTACTCACCGTAGAAGACGCTGCAGATTTGAAGGTACTCAGGGCTGAGTGCAGGGACTTTTCTGCACGTGAATTGGCCGATCCGCTGTATGCAGAGCTTGCATCCAAGCTGATAGCCACCGTGACTTCGCCCGAGCAGGACGGCGTGGGGATTGCAGCTCCGCAGGTCGGCGTGTCGCGCAATGTGATTGCGGTGCAGCGTCTGGACAAGGAGGGCGAGCCCTTCGAAGTGTATCCCAATCTCCGCATAACGGCTTTCCGCGGAGAGCAGGAAGCGGGCCGGGAGGGCTGCCTGTCGATACCCGGCCGCCGCGGAAATGTGCTGCGCT
>CACXHG010000190.1 GCA_902767355.1 uncultured Bacteroidia bacterium | reverse complement strand
TATACGACCAGCTCCCTTTGAACTCCCCCAGGGCCGGAAGGCAGCAAGGGTAGAAGGTTGTAGCGGTGCGATATATTCAGCTTACCCTTTTTTTATTTAACTATCTGCACCTCGGGGCGCAAAGTTACGCCAAACTTTTCTGAAACCGCAGAGATAATCTCTTCTGAAAGAGATATTATTTCGCCTGCACTCGCCCCACCCCTGTTAACCAGCACCAGGGCCTGACGCTCATATACCCCGGCGCGGCCGCGGCTAAAGCCCTTGAAGCCGCACTGGTCTATCATCCAGCCGGCTGAGAGTTTGACCATACCATCTGCAGCAGGATAATGCGGCATATCCGGATAGCTTGCCACCAGCGAATTATACTTGTCCTGTCCTACCACGGGATTCATGAAGAAGCTGCCGGCGCTGCCGACCTCTTCCGGATCGGGCAGCTTGGCCTTGCGGGTAGAAACAATCTTGGCGCGGACACTCTCCAGCGTGGGATTGTCCAGCTCCCTGAGCGGGCCGTAGCTCAGGTTGAACCGCGGCTCGAGGCCAAGGCGGAAAACCACGCCGAGCACAAAATAACGGCGTCCCTCGCTGGTCTTGAACAGGCTGCTGCGATAGCCGTAGGCACATTCACTGCATCCGAAAGTACGTATCTTACAGGTTTCGACGTCGAAGGCTTCTATGCTTTCTATTATATCCTTGACTTCTGCCCCGTATGCACCTATGTTCTGGACGGCAGCCGCACCCACCTCGCCGGGAATCAGCGAGAGGTTTTCTGCACCATAGTATCCGCGGGCAATGCACCATTGCACAAATTTATCCCATACAAGGCCGCCGCCGGCTTTGACAAGCACAGATGAAGAATCACCTCCTATGACCTCGATATCAACCGCAGCATTGTGAAACACAGTCCCTTCAAAACGAGGGCATGCAAAAAGCAGGTTGCTGCCGCCGCCTACGTGCAGGAAGGGTCTTCGCGCCCCTGGCAGTTCGCGGGCGAGTTCTTCCGCAGAGCTATACTCAATATAGGTATCCGCCCTGGCCTCGAGCCGGAAGGTGTTATATATGGCTTTATCCCTGTAAATCATATCAGTGCGTTGCCGGCTCCTCTACCCTGGTAATGTCTGCTCCAAGCGCAGCAAGACGCTTCTCTATGCTCTCGTATCCGCGGTCTATCTGGTCTATGTTGTGGATGATGCTCTGCCCTTCGGCACCAAGTGCGGCAATCAGCAGCGCAATGCCGGCGCGGATATCGGGACTGGTCATCACCCGCCCCTTGAGATTGCGCTCGTGATTGTGGCCCACCACCACCGCCCGGTGCGGGTCGCAGAGTATGATCTGAGCGCCCATGTCTATGAGCTTGTCCACGAAGAACAGGCGGCTTTCGAACATCTTCTGATGTATGAGCACGCTTCCGTGGCACTGTGTCGCGACCACCAGCAGGACGCTCAGCAGGTCAGGCGTCAGACCGGGCCAGGGCGCATCCGCTATCTTCATAATGGAGCCGTCCAGATAGGATTCGATGCGATATTCGCTCTGCGCGGGAACATATATATCGTCCCCCTGCTGCTGCAGATTGATGCCCAGACGACGGAAACTGTCCGGGATTATGCCCAGGTTCTTATATGATACATTCTTGATTGTGAGTTCGCTGCTGGTCATAGCCGCCGTGCCGATAAAGCTGCCGACCTCAATCATATCCGGCAGTATGGTATGGCTGCAACCGTGAAGACTCTCAACTCCGTCTATCGTGAGCAGGTTGGAGGCTATGCCGCTGATGCGCGCGCCCATCGCGCAAAGCATGCGGCACAGCTGCTGCACATAGGGCTCGCAGGCTGCATTATAGATAACCGTGCGGCCTTTGGCAAGCACGGCCGCCATCACGATATTGGCTGTTCCGGTCACAGAGGCCTCAGAGAGGAGCATCTCGCAGCCGGTCAGACTCTTGGCTGTGAGCACATACTTGGCATTGAGGCCGTCAAAAAAGAAATCGGCGCCCAGCTTTTCAAAGCCCTCAAGATGCGTGTCTATGTGACGCCGGCCAATCTTGTCACCGCCTGGCTTTGCCACAATTGCCTTGCCGAAGCGGGTCAGCATGGGACCGACCAGCATTATGGAGCCGCGAAGGGCACTGTTGCGTCGGGTAAAATCGTCGCTCTCAAAAAAATCGACATTGACATCCGCCGCCCTGAAAGACCACTTGCGCCCGCCAAGATTCTGCACTTCTACACCCATATCCCTGAGCAGAGAGATAAGGTTGTTCACGTCCAAAATGTCAGGGACATTGTCCAGCACTATCTCTTCTTGAGTAAGCAATGTGGCGCAGAGGACCTGAAGTGCCTCATTCTTGGCACCTTGCGGGGTGATAACCCCCGAAAGCCTGTTGCCTCCGTTTATAATAAATGATGACATATTATTTCTTAAAATTGCAAGTCTATTATATTTTGGCTAATTTAGACATATTATTTGAAACAATCATAAGCCATGGTCGCAGAAACACCAAACAAATCATCAAAAACCAAAAAAATAATAAAAGAATTCATCATCATGACCTTCACAATGGGCATCGCGGCAATCGCTGTGCACTACTTTATGCAGCCCAGCGGCCTGGTCGTGGGGTCTATCTCCGGTCTGTCCATTGTGATTTACCGCATCACCGGCATCCCGGTTTCTGCACTGACCTTTGGCATCAACCTGGTGCTCCTGATACTTGCCTGGGTTCTGATAGGCAAGGAATTCGGCATCAAGACCATCTACACCGCACTGATACTCTCGCCCTGGCTGCGGCTCTTCGAGTGGCTCGACGCCCGCTGCGGGATAGATCCCGCCACCCTTTTCAACTTTCCCAACGGGACCGACTACTGGTTTTACCTGCTTGGCTTCGTGCTTATTTTGAGTGCCACACAGGCCATACTTTTCAATATCAATGCATCTACGGGCGGCCTTGACATCATTGCAAAAATTGTAAACAAATATCTGCATATCGACATCGGTACCAGCGTGACGGTGGCTGGCGCAGCCATCTGTTGCTCTGCATTTTTCATCCCCGGCAACTCGCTATACCTGATTATTCTGGGCTTCATCGGCACCTGGATCAACGGCATCGTGGTGGACTACTTCACAGCCGGTATAAATGCCAAGAAGCGGGTGTGCATCATCTCCCCCGAGTATGAGATGCTGCACAACTACATAGTGAACGAACTGCACCGGGGCTGCACCCTGTATAAAGTCACAGGCGGCTATACCAATGAGGAGAAGGTGGAACTGCAGAGCATCCTGACCAACGAGGAGTTTGCCAAACTGATGGAGAAGATCCGGGTGAACGACATCAGCGCCTTCACCACCGCCGGGCGGGTGTCGGAAGTTTACGGACTGTGGTCGCGACGCACCCGCAGGCGTTCGGAATTAAACTACAACCGCCCGATGAATATTTGACCCCGGCAATGGGAGCCGGCTACTTTGCCGACCACTGTTTGAGTTTTTCTTCCAGAGCATTCTTCTTTTCGGAGATCGGTTCCACCTGCTCCTCGTCGCCCTTGGCCTGGGCCTCTTTCAGCAAGGCGTCATATATGGCAACCGCCTGTCTGGCAGCCACGCCGGCAGAATAGGCATTGCCCATGTTGTGGCAGAGATTGGCCTTGTTGTTGAGCGTGTTGGCATAGGGCAGCGACTTTTCGCCGTAGGTCGCCTTGGTGTAGGAGAGCATCTCTTCGCTCAGGGTCAGAGCCCGCTGGCTTTCGCCGAAATTGGCGTATGCGAAGAAAAGGTCGTTGAGCAGGTTGTCGTAGTGGCTGGGCACCGGGAGGCCGGCCATAATCTGCTGCTGGACTTTGACAAACTCGCTTTCGAGCTCCCTGATGCAGATTTCTCCGTATTCCTCTTCGGTGTGGGTCGTGGCCATATATGGCAGATATACCTGGGTGGTGAAGCCGTAGCCTATAAAATCCAGCCGCAGATATTTTGCAAAATCTTCCCGGTGGCTGTCATAGAAGTCGAAGGCCTTTTCGCCCTGCCGGAGCAGAATCATGCCGGTCCAGTCGTCCCACATCTTGCCCAGGCTGTCGGGTAGTGCCGGCATGGGCATTCCGGCCTTGGCCCTTTGGGCGACGGCCACGTTTTTGATGCTGTCCAGATCGTGCGCCCTCAGATACAAGCCGATAAAGTCCACATCGGTGCCCGGAGCGAGCACACTGTCCTGCTTGATGTCGGACTGGGTGTATGTCTTTTTCTCTTTGCAGCCGGCAAATGCAAGCAGCGCCGCCAGCGTCAGAACTGTGAATATCCTTTTCATTATTTCGTGAGTTTATTATACCAATGGTCAAACATGGCTTCCAGCCGGCCGGGTTTCTCGATTTCTGCCTGGAAAGCTTTGAGTTTAAGGTCGTTCTCCCCGCCGGGAATCCATATTTTGAGATAGCCGCCGGCGGCATATTTCTCCTGTATGTGCGCTTTGAAACGCTCGAAGTGCCCGCTTCTGGAATACTGTGGATAATGGTCAAGCCCGTATTCTATGGTGCGGCGCACAATCGTGTCGGCATCTATCTGACGGTCGGCCTCAGCCACAATGCAGCCATAGGTGCTGCGCGGGGCACTCTTGGCCGAAGCCCGGTGGTCTTCCACGGCCTGGGCCATGGTCTCTATCTGCCCTTCGGAAAACCACTGCCGAAGATTACTGTCCTCGCGCATCATGCGCGCCGAACTCAGGTGATGGAGTTCGCGGCCCTCGCAGATACCTATGTCGTGATAGGCGGCTATGGCATAGACCATATCAGGGTCCACGTCATAGTTTGCGGCGAGGCAGGCGCTGCGCTCTATCACAGCCTGGATATGGTCCAGACGGTGGGCTGCGTCGTAGCCTTCATACCTGGGCAGGATTTCTTTCTCTATGTATTCCTTCAGCAGCATAATTACGCAAATTTACGCTTTTGCTTTAGATTTGGCAAAAAGAAAAAGCAGCCTTTCGGCTGCCCTTTCAAAATATAGAATGTCAATCTATTTGACTTCTTCGAAATCGACGTCCTCGGCAGTGCCGTTGGTGTCGGAAGAGCCGCCTTGCTGGCCTGCGCCGGCATTGTCGCCAGGGTTGAAGCCAGCACCGCCGCCATTGAAGCCTGCGCCGGGACCGCTCTGGCCGGCCTGGGCTGCGCGGGCCATATCCTCGCTGGCTGCATGCCAGGCCTCTTCCAGAGCCTTATTGGCAGCATCAAGCTTGTCGGTGGGCACTGTGCGGCCTGCGTCATATTCGTCCTTGGCGATCTTGTGGGCATCTTTCAGACCCTGGAGGGCGGAGTCAATCGCACTGCGCTTGTCGGCAGGGATCTTGTCGCCATAGTCCTTCAGATTCTTCTCGCTCTGGAAAATCATTGCATCGGCTGCATTGATCTTGTCCACGAGCTCCTTCTTTGCCTTGTCGGCAGCCTCGTTGGCCTTGGCCTCGTCGCGCATACGCTTGATTTCGTCTTCGCTCAGGCCGCTCGAAGCCTCGATGCGTATCTTCTGCTCCTTGCCGGTAGCTTTATCTTTGGCAGTAACGTTCAGGATACCGTTGGCATCGATATCGAAAGTAACTTCAATCTGAGGTATGCCACGC
>CACXHG010000189.1 GCA_902767355.1 uncultured Bacteroidia bacterium | reverse complement strand
CCATCCAGGCGGCAAAATTGGGAATGGGATTGGCGTCCGGGTCGTTGTAATCCACGCCAAGGCCTCCTCCGAGGTTTATATCGGTAACTTTAAATCCTTTCTTTTCAAACAGTTCGGCCACTTCAGCGGCGCGGCGACACTCGGTCTCGAACACGCTCATATCGGTGATCTGGGAGCCTACGTGCAGGTGTATGCCGCAGAAATCCAGATTGGAAGCGGCGCGAAGGGCGCGGAACAGGGCCGTAAAATCGCCGGGCGCAATGCCGAACTTGTTCTCTTCCTGCCCGGTGGAGATATACTTGTGGGTGCGGGCATCGATGTCGGGATTGATGCGCACGGCAATGCGGGCGCGCACGCCCAGCTGCCCTGCCAGCTGGTTTATCACCTCTATCTCGGGTATGGACTCGCAATTGAAGCAGCCTATGCCCCCTTTTAGGGCGAGGATGATTTCAGCATCGGTCTTGCCGACTCCGGCAAAAACTATCTTTTCAGGAGCAAAGCCTTGCTGCAGTGCATATTCCACCTCTCCCCCGCTCACGCAGTCCACGCCGAAGCCGGCATCCCGCACAGCCGCGATGATCCGACTGTCGTCGTTGGCCTTGACGGCATAGTGAACCTGTATGCCGGCATCTTCGGCCCGCCTGCGGCACTCGTCTAAAGTGCTGCGCAGCAAGTCCATATCATAGTAATAAAACGGGGTCGGTATAGATTTGAATGCCTCGACGGCCTTTTGGCTTATCATAGCTGTGCAATTTTGCTCGGCGCGAAGTTAATCAAAAACCGGGAAATCCTCGGTATCGATTATATATCCATCTTCGGGAGCCTCGGTGAGATTGAAAAAATTGCTGGTGGTATTGCGTTGGATGCCACCCTCCCCTCGGCCGGAGGTGCCGGAATTTGTGCGGATCAGGTCTGAGCAGAATGCTATATCCCAGTCCAGACGCTCTGCCCATTGGGCATCCTGCTGCTGGTCGCCGAATTTAGAAGTGCCCACCACCTCACCAGTAGAGAAACAGAAATAAGTCCACTCTGTCTGCGACAAAGCAAAACTAACCTCGGACGCCACAGGAAGCGGGCGTTTGTCGTGCTGACAGGCGGTCAGCAGCATCAAGCTAATTACCAAGATGAGTGGTGCCGTCCGGCGCATAAACATATTTAAAAGATATTTCATCTCCCTTTGATGTTATTCTGAGTTTTACATACTTGCCATCTGCGGTGCGCAGAATAATCGGCGCTGAGATCGGAGTTCCGCTCCGGGTGAGCCATTCTACTCTCGAAGCGGATGTCATATGCATCGGTGTCGTAGGCAGACCGAAAATGTTTTCATCCATCTCCAAATCGATGGCCCCCTTGTCGAAAACGTAGTGCGCTCCCGACTTATAGTCAAAAACCTCATATCCCAACAACTTTCCCTCGCCCAGATTGCCCAGCGCCCTGCGCGTTACGCTCAAGAAGAATTTGGGCTGCTTGAACTGGTCCACCTTGTCGGCTATGGCCGTAGCATCCAGGGCTATTTCAAGTTCAGAAGAGGCGTAGAGCCCCTGCATTGGATGGTCCCCACCCTGATAATTAACTATGGACGTGGGCAACTGGACAGTAGGTTGCACGGCAACGGGACTGTCTGCCGCGCCAAGGACTATGCTCAGGTCGTTGCGGGAGGTATAGTCTAGATTGACCTTGAACACCAGCCGGGGCTCGTAATATTCCACCTTGACTCCGGTCACGCTCTTGGCAAGAATTGCATCCTTAGGCAGTGGCTCCAGGAAAAACCTGTAGGGCAGATAATAGAAGCCGCGGTCGTGATAGAAACTGCCATAGGAATTCGCCACGATAAAGGCCCCATAGGTGGTCTGACCATCGAAAGTACACTCCACCGTGTCGTCGTAGCCGACTATGCTCATGGCATGGCCGCCGTCGGTGGGCAGCGAGGTCATCAGGCAGTGGTAGCCGGTTTCTGAGGGACCATCGTAATATTCGTCAAATTTCCAGCCTCGGGCCGCAGAAGAGAAGATGAGCACGTGCCCCTTGCCGTCGTTGTAAAGATACTCTTTGACTTTCTGCAGCTGCTCTTTTATGCCCAAGGGCATATCTACTATCGACAGCGCCCTGTAATGCAAGGCCCTAAGGTACTTGTCGTAGCCGGAAGCCCAGTAGAACTGATGCGCCGCGCTTTGACGTGGAAAGTCGGCCTCACTCATCATACCCGCACGATAGGAAAGCCGTATCCCGTCCCAGCCGAAACTGCCATCGTCCTTGCCGTCGTTCAGGAAATTCCAAGAAAACAGGTAGCTGAAGCGGTTTTCTGCTTCAGAAGCGGAGCGGTCCAGCAGAAGGTTCATCTCGTAGGTGAACATATAGCCTATCGAACTGGCCTGGGCACAGGAACCGCCCAACTGGGAAAAAACCGGCGGGAAATACTTCTGTCTGGAATTATCCACAGAAGCAGGCAGCCCTTCCTGAGCCGAAGCCGCAAAAAGAGCCGCTGCAAGAATTACTATTGTGGCTATTGTTTTTTTCATCTGGGTCAGTACAGCCGGCGCAGGGTCTTAATCATCTCTTCTCGCACTTCGGGTGGGCATTTGTATTTGCGGGAGAGTGCAATTTTCAGGCCGTCTTCTATCTTTTTACGCTGCCAGCTGCGGTCGAACCAGCCGAGTGCTTCGGCCATTACCACGCGCAGACGCTCGGGCTGGGAATCGTCCAGTACGAAGGCCACATAGCGGTCCACATCGTAATGCAGGGGATTGTTGCGCAGGAATCTGATGGCACTGACGCGCTCCTTGAGCGAGGCCGAAGCATCAAAAATCCCGGACACGTATTCGTCATTTTTGGCGCGGCTGCTCTCGAAGCAGGTCAGGGCGCTCTCGGCCACATACTTGACCCTTACACTCTGGTCCTGGGTGGCGATTACCCGGCGCAGACCCTCTTCAAGACGTGGGTCGCCATTGTCACCGGCATAGATGCAAGCCATACGCTGTATGTGCTCGTAAGGATCGTCGAAAGCATCTATCAAGCCCTGGACAAAGTTCTCGTCAGGAAAGAAACTCAGGCAATGGAGGGCCTCCAGCCGGACTTCCCATGAAGAGCTGTTTCTATAGATATCCAGCAACTGAGCAGAGCAGTTACGACCCTGGCCGAGCGCCCTGTCGGCCATCTGGCGCACTTCGAGCGCCTTGCGGCTGTTGGCATCCGAGGGGGTCTCTATATGCTGGAAGCGATACGTGGGGTCACCTATCAGATGGGACTCCAGATAAGGGAGTTTTTGCTGCCACTGCCCTATCCTGTAACCAAGGTGCAGCATACCCATCAGCTCGTCTTCATATTTATCCTGAAGGGCGTTGACGGTGTTGCCCTGGGCCACTATGGAGCGGCCGCCATTGAAGATATGACAGCCGGCGATATAATCTTCTCCCTGATAGAAAGAACCGTTGTAGCAGGCATTGAAAATAAGCACCCGGGGCTGGCTGTGAAGCTTGACAATATCGCTGGAGTACATATTTGTGTCGGCCTGATCGGCTGAATCCCGGGCCGCATCAATCTCATATTTATCAGGAGTGAATTGGTCCGCACCGGTATAATAGTCTTTATAGACCTCGGCCAGGAACTCCTCACCCTCGCCCCGTTTCTGCGCCCTCTTGTAGTAGTAACGCAGCGTACTGCGCATGGCATAGAGGTTTTCTTCGAGATTCATCGGTCCGAGGTCGTTCGAGATATACTGCACATTCGCGTCGCCATGTTCGCTGAACTGGAACAGGTCGGTGCCGGGCCGCTGAAGCTCGTTGAACAGCTGATACTTGACAGTGGGCGAATATCGGAAGTTATAGAACTTGTTGTTGTCGGCACTGTCAAAAGCCAAGGGAAAGTATTCCCTCCATACAATCGGCTTCTGCCGCCATAGTGTCAGGCAGTCGCCATTGTAGCCGCTGCCGCCATAGTAGATGACATTGTCCAGTGGATTGTCCTCTTTGTGAGCCCTCACCACCTCTGCCAGATAGTCACACAGTATCTGATATTTATCGCCCGGCAGTATGTCCGGCACAATCATCCTCGCGGTGTAAATGTCAGAAGCAAGATGCTGCGCCCCGCGCTCTGTCAACTGATAGTAATATACGTTCTTGCCTGTGGTGTCCTTATCGCAGTAACGCCAGTCAAGATCAAAATCGTCGTAAAAACGGTCTGTCGTCACCCATGACTCTTCGCGAGGGAAACGTTCCTGGTCCATCTTGAAGGCAGTGGTCATGTGTTGAGCGCCGGAAACCCTCACCATTGGGACATCTCCCACGAACACGACACCTTCAAGCTTGTCGCGCTTGTATGCATTCTTAATGAGAGACTTGACAGTCTCGGGGCTGTCCCAGTTGGCCGCATAAATAAAAGTGCCAAGACCCTCCTGCTGCAGAACATCGCGATAGGCATTGAGCGCCGGAGCGCACTTGGCATAAGTCAGGGAATCCGTAAAAATGGCGAATGTACTCTTCGCTCCCCTGACCGAAGGCTTGACTGTCACCATATCGTCTTTAGGCCTTGCCTCGACCGAAGCCAGGGCCAATATGAGGCAGGCAATTGCAAGAATAGATCGTTTCATCGCGTATAGGCTTTAAGTCGGTTAATGGTTTTTGCAAGTTCGTCGCATAAGCCGGGGTCGGTTTCCCGTGGCAGCAAATCTTCAAAAGCAGTGATAATCTCTGCCCGCTTGTTGTAGCGCACATACCAGCCCAGTGCTTCGACCGCATCTATGCGCATCTGCACGTCTTTGCCGCCGTCGGAGGCTATCTCCATCAGCCTTGGAGCAAATGCCGGATCGGGCGAGTTGCGTATGGAATTGATATAGCTCGAAAAACGGCGCGGGGTCGTCTTAGGGTCATTCAGCATTTCTGCCATAAACCCTTTGATGGAGCATGCCTGGTCCACTTTCTTGCAAGCCTCGGCAAGGAACTCCTCCTTGTCAAAGGCAAAGCTATCGGCGACTTCCCGCGAGAGGGCATCCTTGACACTCTGACCGTAATATGCGGCAGCGGTAGATATATTGAAGTCCATACGCAGCGACATGTAATCCCGCATGTATGCTTTGGCTATATATGGTGCAAAACTCTCATCGCCTGTCTCTCCGCACCAGTACACGGCCTTGCGGCGGATAAACTCGTATGGGTCGTCCATAGCATCCTTCAGCAATTCGATGTAAGAAGCCCCGCTGTAGTGGGCCGCCAGCAGCAGGCATTGCAGGCGCACGGTATATTCTTTGCTGCCGCGATAGGTATCCAGCAGCAGGGAGTCCATATCGGGGCAGCCGAGCCGGTGAAGCTTGTAGAGCGCCAGCGAACGGATATCCGCAGGATAGCTGCCAGACAGTACATCCTTCCAATAGGCCACATCATCGATATAAAAGTCAGGAGCCTTGACATCGGAAGCAAAGCGCATCGTAGGGTCGCCTATTATATGACTTTCGAGAATATTGGTCATCTGCCCCACCTGGCCAACGTTGTATCCGCAGGCAATAAGCCCCAGCAGGTCGCTGGACGACTTGTCCTGCAGCACGTTGACGCTGTTGCCTAGCGATACTACAGCTTTGCCGTCGGAGAAAATGTAGCTGCTGGCGATGCAGTCCTTCTCGCGGAAATCACCGTTATAGCAGGCGTCGAACATGGTGATGCGGGAATTGGGCGCAATGCCGGCGACTTCGCTGATGCGGATAAGCTCCCGGTCGGCATACAGACTATCCTGCTCTTTGACCTTAGGGTCGTCAAGGCCCTGGAACCAAAGACTGTCCAGTCCATAACGATCGCTGATTTCTGCAATAGCCTCCTCGCGCGTTTTGCCATAGCGCTGCTTTGTGGCAATCATGGAGCGGACCTCGTGCTTCGCGGTCTCGAAAAAGCCATCCAGCGTAGTGGCAGGAACCTGACCGCCCACGTACTGGGTATCGGGCACCCCGTGCTCGTGGAACAGGGCCAGGTCCAGATCTTCCCGTTTCAATTCCTTTATGGCAATCTGCTTGATCTCTGGATACATAGAGAAGAAATAGAAGCGGGCGCCGTCGCTGCTGGCGAAAGCCTCAGGGAACTGCTCTTCGAGTGTCACCGTCTCGTCTTTCCAGGCCACGAGACTGTTGGAGAAAGAGCCGCTGCCGGTAAAGGAAACTATCCTGTCGGCCTTGTTTTTAACCTGTTTCTGAGCCACGACCTTGCGGAAATACTTGCGCAGCTGTTCGTATCCCTGCTCTCCGTCGAGTGTGGGTTTGATGCGGCCGGTGTAGATGTCGCACTCGATATCCTGTGCGCCAAAGCCGCTCAGATTATAATAGAAATAGCGGTAGCCGAGCGTGTCCTGCGCGCTTACAAAATCGAATTTAAGGTCAAAATCATCGTAAAAACGGTCGGTCGGCACGCTGGTATTGAACAGATCCCCGGGATCCTGCTGCATCTTGAAAGCCGAAGTCATATGCTGTGCACGCGACACCATTGCAATGGGGATGTCACCCACCAGCACCGCCCCGACCATATCGCGATCCTTGTTTGCCACCCTCAGATAGCCGGCCACCTCCTCCGGAGACACCCAGCGGCGGGCCTCAACCCATGCCGCCAGTCCCTCAGCTGAAACGGCGTCGCGATAAGCATCCACGTCGGACTTGCAAGCCGCGTAGGTTTCGGTGTCAATCACAATAGCAAATCCGTGGTCAGACGGGCCTTGTGCTAAGACTGCAATCGCCGATGCAAGCATCAGCGATACAGTCAAAATAAGTTTTTTATATATGCAGTTCATTTCCAACTGAATTATTCCAAATTTAGAACAACAGGCCGACCGTCGCGGCTGCGACAAAGCGGTCGGTGGCGGCCGACAGCGGTTTGAAATACTGCGCGTCGGCTCTGACAAAGATAGTCTGCTTCTTGCCGATTAAGAAAGAATATGTCAGACTTAAACCGGCATTTACGTTTGAAGACATCAGATAGCCAAGTTCTGATGGGTACATTTCATTAAGTATCTGCTTCTGGGTGCTGGCCGTTCCAGCATTAATAAACTGCCCGGAAAGCGGATGACGATAGCCGGCAGCAACACTTGTCAGCAGGGTGCTGCCGCCGCTGAAAATGGCGTTGTATGCGCCCCGGATGCGTGATTCCACAGCCATATTATTGAATGCAGAAGCGAAATAACCCTGATCCATCATATCAAAGACTGCATCGGCGCCAATTTTCCAGGTATATGAATCAGCAGTCATATTCCGGTAGAAGTCATAGCTCGCCAGAACATTTATAAACATATAACTGCTCATAGGGGTTACGGCCAGAGTCTTCCACTCCCGTTTGGGGGAAGTAACCAGCTCCTGTGTATATTCAGAGCCTGTCACACGGGAAAAGTCCCCCTCCAGTTTGATGCGATGATTGCGTTTAGCTCCCATGTTGGCTTTGAACGCAGCATCGGCGTATATGGTGCTTGTAGCGCCTCTCATACGGGGAAATCTGGGATTCTCCATAACGGTTACTTTCTCAAATCCGCCGGAGACTTCTGCGAACAAGTCCGCCGTATTCGCACTTGTACAGAAACTCAAACTTGCACCTGCGCTGTTACCGGAATAGAGATAATCATTTACGCCCATATTCCCCCCAACACTGCTTGTTGAGTTGTTGGCAACTCCCCGCATTAAAGCTACCGGTTGGTCCTTCCTGTAATTTTCACAGGAATGCTGGGTACGCTCTTTATAACGTTCATAATTCAATGCCAGGCCAAGGATGGTTTTTGAAGAAACATTGTATGCGACAGAGGGAGCAACCTGAATGTCAACCACGTAGGACAGCGCCCTGGGATCTATCTGTTTCGCCCCAACCTTGTCGCTATAACGAACATCAGCGCCAAAAGCCAGACGACCGGCTGCCAGAGTCGGGAATGAAACTTTGAAGCCCATATCATAGCTTTGCCTTTTCCAATCAGAGGGATTAAAGTCTGCGATATAGTATGGCATCGAAAAACGGGGCTGATACAGATTAGCGTTGTAAAGGCTTCCTTGGGAGAAAGAATTAGTATAAGAGAAATCTCCATACAGGGCAAAGCCTTTGTAATGCACGGCCCCGCTCGAAGCGGCCACGATATCGTTCTGGCCTTGCGGCTCAAGGACTGACTTGAAACTGCCCTGTGCACGGCTATACTTCAGATCCAGGCTTGCATAGTCATTCAGGGGCGAGAAAGCCATTGCCGCAGCATTGCGCGAATTGAACCAAAAGTTCTGCAGGTTCAATTCTTGGGATACAGGCGTCTTGGCTGCCGTCTGGGCGTGCAGGTTTATGGAGCCTGCGCCCAAAAGCAACAACCCTATAAGGAGATTTCTCTTCATAATGATTTAGAAAAAATTACTTATTGACTAGTTCCAGGTATTCCAGCTGGGAACGCCTTCACCGTTGCGACGTATCTTTGGCTCCTCGCATACTTCGAAGTCGCTTGACGTATTATTGGTATCTTTATAAACTATGCGACCGTCTTCTTTGGTTTCAGCTATCTTGCGGACAATGCTTTCGCCAGAATACGGACCTGAGCAGAAGATATAACCGGAGTCATGCTCTGCCGGTACTGTAACGCGGGCGGCATCCTCGGCATTCTCGCAAGCATGAACTGCATCCAAAATGCATTCTGTAGGAATTGCCAAAGCCGCACTATAGGGGCTGTCGCTTCCTACCTCGTATGTCAATTCGTGACTCATTCCCTCAGGAGGGAAGAACAAAATCATAGTAGAGCCACCTACGTTGTTGAGCCACTGAAATGCGCTATAGGCTGCAGCGAACTGAACCATATTGATTGCCGCGTTGTCGGTTATCACAGTACCGTTCCACAATGTGGTTTCCCCGACGAGAGCCTCAAACTCGGCACCTGTAAGATCCTGGTGTCTGGCCCCGCCAAGACTTTCGATAGAATGATCGGTAGCCCACTGTGCTATCACGAAACTCTCTCCGGGAGCGACAGGATAATCGTCACCATCTCCGGGAATCTGCCATACAAATTGGGAGAAAACATATTTTTCTCTATTGGGTATGTCATATTCGACCGGGACCCCTTCATAAGAATACATATCAAGTGTGCAGATGCAAAGGCCGTCGGCATATACAGTCTGATCACTGTTGTTGTATATCTCATAGAACTGGTCACGGAAGTAATAATTATCACCGTAGCAAGAATAATACAACTCTTTGAAAATGAGCGCAGCTGATTTTGCAGCATTCACAGTTACTGCCAAGGAGGCACCCTCTTCCAATGCAGAGAGGCTGCCGTTGCCGGAGATAGTGTAAGTAGCGCCACCGGCTGAAGCAGCGCCCTCGACCAGTACACTGTAAACACCAGGGGTCAGCACGAAAGAGGCCGACTTGTTCTCGGAATCAGCTTTAAACTGCTCTGAAGTGGTGGTGTTAGTGAGCGTCACGCTATAAAAGTCAGGGGTAGGCACATCCGTAGCCAATGCTGACTCGTCGATGGTGACCGTGGCGTTGACCGCTTTGGGGGTCTTGTCGCATGCTGCAAGCGCTATCACGCCCACAACAGCAATCGCATAAAAAAGTCTTTTCATTGTGTTTAATAATGATTAATGTTGGTTGGTATATTTAGGATTATTTATCTGATCGTAAGTTTCACATCAAACCCAAAAAAGAGCGGTAGCCCCAGTTCGGTGTAAGTTCCGGTAGAGATGATGGACTCGCTCAGAGGTCTGTAGTTCATAATGTTGTTGACATAAAAAGTAGCGGTCAGCAACTGCCCTATCTCTTTTGTAATATTGAGATTTACAAAGGCATACGGCTTGGTTTTCTCTACGAGACGGGCGGCATCCGTAACCACTACGTTCATATAGGAAAACTCTGGAGTATCTTTAAGTGCAGGGTCAAAATCATACACCTTGCCATCCTGCCAGGAGATATACTTGGACCACACATCCTCGTGCTTGTACTCCGTCCAAGATTTTTCCATCCAACTGACTTGCAACATCATAGTTATCACGAAGCCGATATCGGGAATGTTATGGGTAGCCCTGAAAGTCGTAAGAACCCTTTCTCCGCAATGTGTCGCACGGCCCGGCTCCCAGACCGCAATATTGTTGTCGTAAGAAATGTCCGTGGTCGCCGTGTTCAGGTTTTTTGTAAATGAATACCCGTTTGAACTGGCTTTCGTACGGGTATAAGCACCGTTGAGATAGAACGATGTACGAATAGCCGGGAAACGGCCGAGGTCAAGCTCAAATTCCACACCGCGGTTGTGGAACACGGACGTATTGAGTGGTTTGTAATATTCGAAAATGAAATAAGACGGGACGTCGCTAAGGGACAGAACCGGCTGCTCTCCAGTGCCGATTCCTCCAGAAACGGCTTTATACGGATAAACTTTCATCCAGTTGAAACTGGACAGATCGCGGTCTATTGTATAACCGTTGTCAACAGATTCGTCGTAAGCTGTAACCGCCAGCAGATACCTGTCTGCCAGTTTCAGGTCAAAACCTATCTCAGCCTTGCAGTTCTGGGCGATTTCCAGATCTTTATTGGTGACGTCATAAACGAGTGTTTGGGCTATCGTGAGAGTCTCTTCAGGCTTTATATTGACAGTCTGACCGTCGATGCGGGCAGCGGTCCCGGTATTGTTGTATAACGTCAGGTCGCAGTATGCATTGAACGGATACATATAGAGCACCGTCGGAGCTTTGCTTGTAATACCCCAGCCACCTCTGAGCGTCAAGATGCGGGGCACAATGTCAAAGGATGCATTTATACGAGGCGAAAGGGCCTGCAGACCGTTGATATTGTCATAACGGACTCCGGCCGAAAGATTGAAGATTCTCTTCCCAAAAGCCACAGAAAAGTCGTCTTGTGCAAAAAAACCCAGCTGATTGACAAAGGGTAAGTCATAATAGGGCCTGGTGCGGAAGCCCGACTGGACGTTGGAGATATCCCGATAAGGAGGAAATCCGTTGGGGAACACCAGGCCTTCGCCCAAGTTCCCGTCCATTTTGAAATCGACTCCGGCAACAATGCCGTTATCTATATTACGACCGAATTTCGCAAAAAAATTAGCCATTACTTTGCCATAAGCATTCACTTCCTTACCGTAAATATCATAATATGAAATATAACTGTAAGGCATATATTTGGCCGAAGCTGAGGCGTCATCACCGAGATATCGTGTTATCTCATTGCCATCGGCGTCGTAAACCCTGCCGCCAGCGACAGTGGACACAATACTCCCGGACGACATAGCTGTCGTGTAAAGGTTCATAGCGTTGTCGGCCATCTCTTCGCGGAAAGACCATTTATCGGTATATGCGCCGGAGAAGTTGTAATCAATGCTCTTGAGCCATCCGGCATTGGACAGGTTCAGGTGACCATTGGTGGTGAGTCGTGTCCCGACAGTCCTGGCGCCAAAGTGAGTGGTCATACTTTCCATATCCGGATTCTGTCCCAACTTGTCATTTCCGTAATTCAAACCTATGGAAGTATTGGTACTCAACCCGCCGAAAGTCTTGCTCCAGAACAGTTTCGCATTTACGCGGCGGTAATGCTCGTAGGCCGCCACAAGGGAAGCATTGCTATAAGCATAATCGGCACTCACATTAAAGGCTCCTGCCTTGGCCGTCTGAAAACCTTTGGAGGCAGAAACCTGATATTCCCTTGGATTGGTCTTGAAGTGTATATTAAGCGGAGATGCTCCGGCCTTGGACTTAACCAGGACGGCACCTGAAGTGAGGTCACCATACTGTGCCGAAGGAATGCCCCGGATGACCTCAACCGATTCGATGTTGTCCGTGGAAATCGACCTGACATCTATACCCACGACTGCCGGTGACGAAAGATTGCTCACTGCACTTGCCGAGCCGGACATTGCGGGTGCAAGCGCCTGAAGATTGGCATTGTTTGACATCGGAGCGCCATCTACTACCACAGCCGTACCAAGACTGTTCATATTAACCCCAGAATTTGAGCCCCCATATCCTGCACGTATTGTAAGCAAATTTTCTCCACTGAGGCTGGGATTAGTCACTGCCACGCCTGGAATCAGCGCCATTACGTCGCTCAGCGAACTGGTAGCCAGGTGGTCCATGGCCTGACGCGAAATAATCGACGATGTGGAGGCTCCTGCTTCGCTACGGGTGGCGGTCACCACCACTTCTTTCATTCTGAAAGACTGGTCTTCCATATTGAAATCGAGCTTACAGTCCTTGCCGCCTGCTTCTATGTTGAGCACCCTGGTCTGGGTTATCTTCCCGTAGAATTCAACCTTTACCGTCACCTGACCGGGACTGACTTTGTCTATGGAATAGCGCCCCTGCTCATCGGTGAGGGTGTATTGCCCGGAAGGGCTGAGCACGATGGTCGCATACGGCAGTGGGGCCGCCGCCTCAACGTCATTGACAACGCCATATATCTTAATGTATTTTCCCTGCGCAAAACCAGCTGTGCAGAAGAGGATAATACCCAGGACGGATAGCAGAATTCTTTTCATTTGATCTACCAGGTAACAATTTTAATGCGCTAAGGTAAATCAAATGTTTAAAAAAACCTAAAACTCACCCGCGAAGAGAGTAATTGGTGCGTATCAATTCAAAATCGTAAGGAGCCTTACGCAACAGCAAATCGTCTTTAAGTATATCATAGCCTTCAATATTGTAAGGCAGATAATCGTGTTTGATTTCAAACTGTAAGAGGTCGTCAATTTGAAAAAATTTTGCAGCTGCCCGCACGGAGGCCACGGTGGCGTTGATCTTGCCGACTTTGGTATAGCCGGCGATATGCGGGGTGGCGATATCCGCTGCGGCAAGAAGCTCCATGTTGATGCGCGGCTCTCCCTTCCAGACGTCTATCGCAATGGGGCCGAGTTTGCCGCGGACAGCCAGCAGCGCGGCCTCGTCCACGATGCCGCCGCGGGAGGCGTTCAGGAAGATGGCACCCGGTTTCATCCTGGCAAAAAAGGCGGCGTCGGCAAAGTCGCGGTTCTGCTCCCAGAGGGGGATATGTACGGTGACTATATCGCTCTGCGCCAGTAGCGTATCCAGATCGGTCAGCTCGCGGCCGCCACCGCCCGCAGCCTGCAGCGGCGGGTCGTTTTCCAGCACGCGGAAGCCACGCTTGCGCCCCATGTCGGCCACGCGGTGGCCCACCTGCCCCACTCCTATTACGCCCAGTGTGGCGCCTTCCAGGCTCCTGCGGGCAGAAAAGACATTCAGGGCGGCGAACACCCACTCCATCACCCCGTCGGCATTGCAGCCGGGAGCATTTACGGCGAGTATTCCGTTGGCTGCGCACCAGTCGGCGTCTATGTGGTCCATCCCGATGGTGGCGGTGGCAATGAACTTCACCGCAGAGCCTTCCAGCAGCGCCGCGTTGCACTTGGTGCGGGTGCGGATTATCAGGGCGTCGGCATCGCGCACCGCAGCGGCATCGATCTCGGCCGCAGGGGCGTAAACCACATTGTCGAAGTATGGCTCAAAGACGCCTGAGATATAAGGCACAGCCTTGTCTATCACAATTTTATGCATCATCTTAAAACTATTTGCGCCACCAGTTCCTCGCCCAGGTCGGCGTTCATGCGGCGGCGTATGTCTTCCTTGCTCATCTCCAGCTGCATGCGCAGCACGGAAGAGTTGACGGCGACGGTGAAAACGGACTTTTCGAAGCGGAAAGAGCTGCAGCGCCGGGCGACCATGGCGCCCACTGACTCGTTCCAGGCCGAGCATACGCGGGCATACCGCATCCCGTCGGCAAGCGGGCTGCCGGCAAGATACCGCTCCAGAGCCTCCCCTATGGAATATGCTTTTTTGCGCTGCATAGCTAATCTGCGGGCGCGAAAACGCCGCTTTTAACCGTGAACATCGCCGAATCCACGCCCATCCCGTCCACAATGCTGCCGAGGCGGACCTTGTTGCAGTCGGTCACGAAAATCTGCCCGAAATCTTCGCTGGAAACGGTTTTGAGCAGGAACTCCACGCGGCCGGCGTCCAGCTTGTCAAACACGTCGTCCAGCAGCAGTATGGGGGCGAAGCCGCACCAGGCGCGCATTATCTCGAACTGCGCGAGCTTGACAGCCAGCAGGAAGGTCTTCTGCTGCCCCTGGCTGCCGCAGCTCTTGATGGGGGTGCCGTTCATCTTGAAGACCACTTCGTCCCGCTGTATGCCGCTGAAGGTGAAGCGCAGGGCGCGGTCGCGGTCCAGGCTCTTGGTCAGCTGGTCGTACAAGGGCCCCTTCTCGAGGTCGGACTCATAGCTGAGCGAGATCTCTTCCTTGCCGTCTGACAGCCGCTTGTAATAGTCCGCCGCAAGGGCCTGCAACTTGTCGCACAGCTGCCGGCGCTGTTCGTATATATATGTAGCGAAGGGACTCATCTTGAAGGTGATGGTATCCAGCAGCGCGGCGTCGGAGGCATCCTCCTTGAGCAGGCGGTTGCGGTAGAGCAGCAGCTTGTTGTAGGACTGCAGGCAGCGCATATACTCCCGGTCGGTCTGAGAGAGCATCATCGTCATAAAGCGCCTGCGGGCTTCTGCACTGTCGTTTATCAGGGAGGTATCCGAAGGGGAGATCATCACTATCGGATATTTGCCTATATGGTCGGAGAATTTGGTGTAGTTCTTCTTGTTCAGGCGCACCTGCTTCTGGTCGCCGTCCAGCATCACAGCCACCGTGCTTTCGGTGGCGTCGCCGGCCACGTATTCGCCGCTGAGCACCATGGTTTTCTGCCCTATGGTGCGGGTGTACTGGTCGCCGGAGCGGAAGTAGCTCTTGGTCATGGACAGATAGAAGACCGCGTCCAGCAGGTTGGTCTTGCCCTCGCCGTTGTCGCCGCTGATACAGTTGAGCGCCGGCGAGAACTCCAGGTGGGCCTCGCCTATGTTCTTGAAGTTTTGGATATTGATTTTCTTAAGGTACATAGCCGCTGTAAAAGTACAAAATAATATTGTGGTTTCGCATTTTTATTATAATTTTGCAGACTTTCAAACCGCGAAAATTTAAATTCTGAAACATAATGGCAAAGAAAAATGTCAACCCCAACCCCGAGAACAATCAGGCTGTAGGTGAAGCCGTTTCGGGTCTTGAGCAGTTCCTCAAAAACAACGGCAAGTTGCTCAGCACCATCGTACTTGTAATCCTCATTGCAATCTGCGCACTTCTGGCGCTCAACCGCTGGGTTCTCAAGCCCGCACAGCAGGAAGCCCGCGCCGCTGCCGCAGGAGCAGACCGCTACTTCGGCATGGGTCAGTACGAGCAGGCTCTCAACGGCGACGGCAACATCCTTGGTCTGGCAGACGTCATAAGCAAGTACGGCAAGAAAGCCGGTGCAGGCGTTTATTTCCAGGCAGGTGTGAGCCAGCTGCAGCTCAAGAACTATCAGGAATCCATCAACTACCTCAAGCAGTACAACGGCAAGGACCCCATCCTCAAGGCCCGCGCACTCAGCTGCATAGGCGACGCTTACGTAGGCCTGGGCGACAACGCGTCCGCTCTGGAGTCCTATAAGGCAGCCATCAGGACCAGCGACACCGACCTGACTGCAGAGTACATGCTCAAGGCCGGCATCGCAGCCGAAGACCTTGGCCGCAAAGAAGAGGCTCTCGGATTTTACAACGACATCAAGGTCAAGTATCCCAACTCTATCGAGGCCTTGGATATTGACAAGTATATTTCCAGAATCAACGCACTGTAGTCTATGGGAAGAGCATTTGAGTTCCGTAAAGAGCGTAAGTTCAAACGCTGGGGCCACATGGCCAAAACCTTTACCAAGATCGGTAAGGAAATTACTATCGCAGTAAAGCAGGGCGGCCCCGACGTGACCGGCAACCCGCGCCTTCGCGCCCTTCTGCAGGAGGCCCGCAGCGAGAATATGCCCAAGGAGAATGTGGAGCGCGCCATCAAGCGTGCCACCGACAAGGACCAGGGCGACTATAAGGAGGTTCTCTACGAAGGCTACGGCCCTCACGGCATCGCCATCCTGATCGAGACCGCCACCGACAACACCAACCGCACCGTGGCCAATATCCGCAGCTATTTCACGAAATTCGGCGGCACCCTGGGCACCAGCGGCAGCGTGGAGTTTATGTTTGACCGCAAGAGCGTCTTCACGGTCAAGGACCGCGAGGATATCGACCTCGAAGAGCTGGAGCTCGAACTTATCGACTACGGCGCAGAGGAAGTGTTCCGCGACGGCGGCGACGAGGACGATGACGAGGATAGCCCCAAGGTTATCATGATATACGGCGAGTTTACCGCAATGAACAAGATTCAGCAGTATCTCGAAAGCAACGGCTACGAAATAATGTCCGCCAAGTTCGACCGCATCCCCAACACCGAGCCCAAGGTCCTTGGAGAGGAAGAGAAGGCTGCAGTGGAGAAACTTCTGGAAAAAATAGAAGACGACGACGACGTTCAGAACGTATATCACAATATGGCTCTGTAAAGGATTTAACCAAAAAATACTTCACAATAGACGCCGGTTCATAACTTGTTGAACCGGCGCTTATTTTTTATAGTTTTTGTGCTGTAAATTCCGTATATTTGGGGCGTTTTTCCTAAAAACCGGAATTATTCTTTTAAAAATTATAAAAACGCTATGAAATTAAAACAAATCGAACACATCGGCATAGCTACTCCCTCTTTGGAGGAAGCTATTCCCTATTACGAAAATGTACTTGGCTTGAAATGCTACAACATCGAGGTAGTAGAGGACCAGAAAGTCAAGACTGCCTTCTTCCGCATCGGTGAGGTTAAGCTGGAACTTCTGGAACCCACCAGCGAAGAGAGCACTATAGCAAAATTCATAGAGAAGAACGGCGGCCGCGGCGGTGTACACCACATCGCTTTCAAGACCGACGACGTCGCAGCCTGCCTGGCTGATGCTTCCGAAAAGGGTGTCCGTCTGATCGACGCTGCTCCCCGCAAGGGCGCCGAGGGCCTCAACATTGCCTTCCTGCACCCCAAGTCAACCCACGGCGTGCTCACTGAGATCTGCGAGAATCCCAACGAGAAATAATCAAATATTAAACAAACTATAAGATGAGTCAACAAGTCGAAAAAGTCAAAGCGCTTATCGAACTCCGCGAGAAGGCGCGCCTCGGCGGTGGCCAGGCCAGGATAGATGCCCAGCACGAGAAGGGCAAATACACTGCCCGCGAGCGCATCGCCATGCTGCTTGACGAAGGCAGTTTCGAAGAATTCGATATGTTTATGCTGCACCGCTGCACCAACTTCGGAATGGAGAAGAAACAGTTCCTCGGAGACGGTGTCGTTACCGGCTACGGTACAATTGGCGGCAGGCTCGTATATATCTTTGCCCAGGACTTTACCGTCAATGCAGGTTCGCTGTCCGAGACCCTGGCACAGAAGATCTGCAAGGTTATGGACCAGGCTATGAAGGTCGGTGCTCCCGTCATCGGCCTCAACGACTCCGGCGGAGCCCGCATCCAGGAGGGCGTGAACGCGCTGGCCGGCTATGCCGAGATTTTCGAGCGCAACATCCTCTCCAGCGGCGTCGTTCCCCAGATCAGCGCCATCCTGGGCCCTTGCGCCGGCGGTGCAGTTTACTCCCCTGCCCTGACCGACTTCACCATTATGCGCAAGAACGCCAGCTATATGTTCCTGACGGGTCCCGCAGTTGTCGAGCAGGTGCTCGGCGAGAAGGTTACCCAGGAGCAGCTCGGCGGTGCCAGCGTGCACGCCACCAAGAGCGGCGTGGCCCACTTTGCCTGCGACACTGAAGAAGAGGTTATCGCCACTATCCGCGAGCTTCTG
>CACXHG010000188.1 GCA_902767355.1 uncultured Bacteroidia bacterium | reverse complement strand
GAGTGGAAGGTGGGCCTGGTCTCCATCCCCCTGGCCGTGGGAGTATTTTTCCTGATGCACTATCTGCTGGCCAAGGTGGCCCCTGCCGAAGCGCCCGCCTGGCAGCCTTGGGCAGATGCGCTGCTGGCCACCAACACCATTCTTGCGACTTTCTACACCGGCCGCCGCTATATCATCTCGTGGGTGATGTGGTTCACCTTTGACATTATTGCGGTCGGCATATATTTCAAGCTCGGAATGTATCCCACGGCCGTGCTCTTTACCTGCTATGTGGTGATGGCCGTCATCGGCTTCTTCAACTGGAAGAAAAACGGCGTCTGGGAAAAGGACAACAGTGTTATTTAGCGTATGATACAACTTATTGCAGACAGCGGGGCCACCAGCACGGAGTGGCGCGTTCTGGACGGAAGTTCTGTCAAGGCCGTCCGCACGGAGGGCGTGAGCCCGGTGCAGATCAAGCCTGCCAAAATCAAGACCATAGTGAGCAAAGAAGTCCTGCCCCTGGCGGGTGCCGATGTAGATAAAATCTGGTTCTACGGCGCCGGTGTGGTAGGGGATATGAAGGATACCCTGGTGGAGATACTGCAGAAGGTTTTCCCCAAGGCAGAGGTGGCTGTGGAGAGCGATATGCTGGCTGCCTGCAGGGCGCTTTTCGGCAGCAACGCCGGCATAGCCTGCATACTTGGCACCGGCAGCAACTGCTGCTTCTGGGACGGCCAGGCCATAACGGCGTCGGGCCGTGGAGGCGGTTATGTGCTCGGAGACGAGGGCAGCGGCTCATATATGGGCAAGCGGCTCCTGTCAGACTATGTCAAAGACCTGGTGCCCAATTCCCTGGCCAACGAGATGTACCGCCGCTTCAATCTCAGCTACGAAGAGATAGTCCAGAAGGTATATCACGAAGAGGCCCCGGGCCGCTACCTGGCCAGTTTCTCGCCCTACATCGCAGAGCGCCGCAACCATCCGTATATGAAAAACCTCATTTCGGAAAGCCTGGAAGAGTTCATCTTCCGCAACATCGTGCGCTTTGACCCCCGTCGCTATCAGGTCGGCTTTGTGGGAAGCGTTGCAGAGGCTTATCAGGATGTGATTTCGCAAAAGTTCCGCAATGCGGGCTACAAGCTCGGGCCGCTGCTTGCAAGCCCCATAGACGGGCTGGTAAAATACCACAAGCAGTAGGATGATGGATACGCTGCAGGCCATATACGTCGGCAACCGCCTCTTTTGTGATGCCCTGGAGCAGGCCGAGCCCGTCCTGCGCAGGCTGTGCGCAAAACTGGTGGAGCGGCTTGGCCGAGGCGGGCGCATCTTCTGCCTCAGTCCGGCAGGTTTTGATGCTGCATCCTGCGGTTTCCCGGCTGCGAAATTTATTCCGGTAGAAGTCTCTGCGTCAGATACTTCTTTCGATCAGGCATGGGCTGCTATGCAGCAGGACGGCGTGTCTACGACCGACATTGTGCTGGCGCTGGACGATGAGGCGCTTCAGGGACCTATGGCCGCCGGTCTTCGCGCCGCCGGCCGCAGAGGGCTGCTCACCGCACTGATCACTTGCCGCGGCGCTTCGCCGCTGTCCTCCGCCGCTTCGCAGCAACTGTGCCTCGCCTTTGAGCCTGTGCGCGACAATCTGTCCTTCTGCACGCGATTGGCGCAGCGGGCCGCGCTCGGGGCGCTGCTCTGTATGGTTATGGAGGCTTCTGGCACCGCCGGTTCCCGCCCGAAAGCAGAATCAGACTGCAGCAACGCCGCAGACAAGGCCGCCGCCACTCTCATGCGCGACTGCCCCTCGCTGAGCCGGGAGCAGGCGTTGGAATTGATACAGAAATACGGCACCGTGAAGCGTGCCAAGCAAGCACTATAGGCAATGTATAAGCAGAATTATCGTTCAAAATTGTTGGAAGACGCCGTGGAGCAGATAGCTTCGCTGCCCGGAATAGGCCGCAAGAGCGCCCTGCGCTATGCCCTGCATCTGCTGCGGCAGCCGGCTGCGAACGTAGAGAAGTTTACATCTTCCATCAGCGCCCTGCGCAGCAATGTGCGCTACTGCCCGGAGTGCAACATGATAAGCGATGACGGCCTGTGCCCCATCTGCAGCGACCACAGCCGCGACCGGAGCCTGGTGTGCGTGGTCCAGAGCCTGCGCGACGTGCTCAGCATAGAAAACACCGGCCAGTACCACGGCTTGTACCATGTGCTGGGCGGCATCATTTCGCCCATGGACGGCGTCGGGCCGGACGATCTGCCCATCAAGGCCCTGGTGGACAGGGTGGGGCAGGGCGAGATTAAGGAAATAATCATGGCGCTGGACACCAATATGGAGGGCGAGACCACAGCCTTGTATATCTACCGGCAGCTGGCTCCCAGCGGGGTAAAGGTCTCTGCAATCGCCCGTGGCGTAGCTTTTGGCGACGATTTGGAATACACCGACGAGTTTACGCTTGGCAAAGCCATTGTAAACCGTCAACTTTTTGCGATATAAATGTCCTGGATAGAAATAATATTGCTGGCATTTGGCCTGTGTGCCGACACCCTGGCCGTGACCATGGCCTTCGGGGCGGCGAAGGGTCGTATCTCCTTCAAGAACCATCTCCGGATAGATTTGTCTTTCGGCCTGATTCACGTTTTGTTTCTGGGCCTGGGGTGGATGCTGGGGGAGGCCTTTCTGGAGGTGATTTCGGCCTTCGACCATTGGGTGGCCTTCGGGCTGCTGCTGCTCATAGGCGTCAAAATGATAGCCGATTCTTTTAAGGCGGACGCCCACGAGGCTTCTGTAGATCTGCTCAAACCCGCTCAACTGGCGCTTGCCGCAGTGGCCACCAGCATCGACGCTCTGGCGGTAGGCATTTCGCTGGCCATCGTCCAGATGCCCGCCCAGAGGATTTTGGCGACCATAGGGATATTGTTCGCTGTCACTGCATCTGTCGCGGCCGCAGGTCTGGCCGGCGGCGGCGCTTTCAAGAAAGTCCTCGGAACCAAGGCCGGCATCTTCGCCGGCATAATCTTGATAGCTATCGGCATCAAGATTTTGCTGGAACATCTTGTTTTTTAGAAAAAAAGACTACCTTTGCCGGACAGTTTCATAATCGTAAATGATTTCGGTACTCAATATAAAATTCGTCAAGACGTCGCCTCGAGAACGGTTGTTGGTATCTGTTGGTTAATTACCCAGTTATCAACCCTTTTTGATTGGCAGTCATGATCCAAATTTTTTACAAGAACCCGGAATCGAAATTCGTTTCCACAGACAATCTGGAAAGCCTCAGGAGCCTGCGCCGCGAAGACGTACTCTGGCTTGATTTGTTCGACCCGGAAGGGGAGGAGAAGCGCGCTGTCGAAAGCTATCTGAACACCACGCTGCAGAGCCGCGCGCAGGCAGAGGAGATCGAGAGTTCATCCCGCTACAGCGAGGACGACACCTCCATTTTCATCAATACCAACTTCCTGATTCCCAGCCCGGAGAATTACTCCATGGAGTCGGTGTCGTTTATCCTGTCCGGCAAGACCATAGTCTCCGTGCGCCAGGCGCCCCTGCGCAGTTTTACCGACATTCAGCGGCGCATCACCGCCGGCATCCGTTATTATCCGACCGGCTTCCATGTGCTCGTGGGCATCCTGGACAACCGTATCGACCTGGACGCCGACATGATTGAGTTGATGAGCAAGGAGTTGGAGCAGTACAGCCGTCGGGTGAGCCTGGGCGAGGATATGAACGAGGACTTCCTGATCGACATCAACCAGTTGCAGGAAAACACCATGATGGTTCGCGAGAACATCGTGGATAAGCAGCGCATGATTTCCAGCGTGCTCAAGAGCGAAAAGACGCCGGACGAAATCAACGACAAGCTATCGGGCCTGCTCAAGGATATCACTTCGCTCATCAATCACACCGATTTCAATTTCGAGCGTCTGGAATACCTGCAGAACACTGTCCTGGGCCTTATCAACCTGGAGCAGAACAAGATCATGAAGGTGTTCACGCTGGTGAGCCTGCTGCTGATGCCGCCCACGCTGGTGGCCAGCATCTACGGCATGAACGTGCAGCTGCCGCTTTGGGGCGGAATGTGGGATTTCTTCATGATTATGCTCATCATGCTGCTGCTGGTGGTGATAGTCCTGATTATTTTCCGCCGCCGAAAAATGTTGTAAGTGTCTGATTTAGCTTGCATTTTAAGATTTTTTGCCTATCTTTGCGCTCCCTTCGCGCGTGCGATGGGTCTATAAATAATGTCTAATTACTTATAAACTAAATTATTAACTTTTTAAAATGAACGAAGAAAACAACCCCATGCAGGAGCAGCTGCAAGAAGAGGTTCAGCCTGTAAAAGAGGTGAAGACCGCAGTCAGCGACAATGCATCGGCAGACAACGCCACTTTTGACTGGGACGCTTTTGAAAGCGACAGCGACGCCGGCGTAGATCTGCAGGCCACTAAAGAGGCTTACGAAAATTCACTCTCTCACATTGCAGACGGTGAGGTTATCGAAGGTACCGTTGTAGCAAAGAACAAACGCGAAGTCGTTGTCAACATCGGTTACAAGAGCGAGGCCGTCATCAATGCAGCCGAATTCAAATACTGCGAGGATACCCTCAAGGTCGGCGACAAGGTAGAGGTTTACGTAGAATCTACCGAAGACAAGAAGGGTCAGCTGGCCCTCAGCCACAAGCGCGCACGTTCGCTGCGCAGCTGGGACCGCGTAAACGAGGCCTTTGAGAAAGACGAGATCGTCAAAGGTTACGTTAAGTGCCGCACCAAGGGCGGTATGATCGTGGATGTATTCGGTATCGAAGCTTTCCTGCCGGGTTCTCAGATAGAAGTCAAGCCCATCCGGGACTATGACGCATATGTCAACAAGACTCTCGACCTTAAGATTGTCAAGATCAACAACGAGTTCCGCAATGTTGTCGTTTCTCACAAGGCTCTCGAAGAGGCTATGCTCGAGGCTCAGAAAGCAGAGCTCATCGGCAAGCTCGAGAAGGGTCAGGTTGTCGAGGGTGTTGTCAAGAACATCACCTCCTACGGTGTATTCGTCGATCTGGGCGGTGTGGACGGTCTCGTACACATCACCGACCTTAGCTGGGGCCGCGTAAATCACCCCGAAGAGGTTGTTC
>CACXHG010000187.1 GCA_902767355.1 uncultured Bacteroidia bacterium | reverse complement strand
TGGACAAGAACGAGAAGGTGCTGGTGCTGCTCACCGACATGACCCTCTATGCCGACGCCCTCTGCATCGTGTCCAACCGTATGGACCAGATCCCTTCCAAGGATTCCATGCCCGGCTCGCTCTATTCCGACCTGGCCAAGATCTATGAGAAGGCCGTGCAACTGCCCGACGGCGGCTCCATCACCATCATCGCGGTCACTACCCTCAACGACGGCGACATCACCCACGCCATTCCGGACAACACCGGTTATATTACCGAGGGCCAGCTGTTCCTGCGTATGGACACCGACACCGGCAAGGTCATCATCGACCCGTTCCGCAGCCTGTCCCGACTCAAACAGCTGGTGCAGGGCAAGAAGACCCGCGAGGACCACAGCGCCGTCATGAACGCCTCGGTGCGCCTCTATGCCGACGCCGCCAACGCCAAGACCAAGCTGGAGAACGGTTTCGACCTGTCTGACTACGACAAGCGCTGCCTCGAATATGCCAAGGACTATTCGGTGAAGCTGCTTGCAATTGACGTGAACCTCACCATAGACGAGATGCTCGATACCGCCTGGGGCCTGTTCGGCAAATATTTCAGCAAGGCCGAGACTGGTATCAAGGAATCCCTTACAGAGAAATACTGGGAAGATTAAGCTAGATGGCCATAAAGTACCAATATAATAAAACGTCGCTTACGGAGCTTGGCAAGCAGCTCAAGATCCGCACCCGCGCCTTGCCGACGCTCAAGAACAAGGAGTCGGCGCTCAGGGCTGAGGTCAAGCACGCCAAAGAAAGGGCGGAAGAGCTCTCGCAGGAGTATCAGAAGGCCCTTACAAGCTACGACTATATGGCCTCCCTGTGGAATGAGTTCGACCCCGGTATGGTGACCATAGACGGGGTGGAGTTGGAGACCGTAAAGGTAGCCGGCGTCAAAACGCCCGCGCTGAAGGCCATCAACTACACCGTAAAGGAATTTGACGCCTTTGCCAAGCCCATGTGGTATGGCGAGGGAGTCGAGATCCTGAAGAATCTGGCCCAGATTGGCATCGAGTCCCAGATTCTGCTCGAGAAGGCCCGCATCCTGGACTACCAGCGCAAGAAGACCACCCAGAAGGTGAACCTGTACGAGAAGGTCCAGATTCCCGGCTACAACGAGGCCATCCTCAAGATCAAGCGTTATATGGAAGACGAGGAGAATATCTCCAAGGCTTCCCAGAAAATAGTTAAGTCCCGCCACGCGGCGGAAGAGGAGGAGCAGATGCAATGATAGAGAAAATGACCAAATACTCCTTTATCCTGCTCAGTGCAGATAAAGAGAAGTTCCTCCAGGACCTTGCGGACCTCGGGGTGGTGGACATCACACGCTCTTCCAAGCCCGTGGATGCGGCCTCTGCAGCCATCCTGGCCGAGGCTGCCGAGATCAAGAAGCAGATAGGCTCGCTCGAGGCAGAGACAAGCGACACACTGAAGCAGTTGCACGAAGAAGCCGCTGCCGCCCGCCGCAAATATGAGGCGGCGCTGCCTTGGGGCGACTTTTCCAAGGAGGCGGTGGAGGCGCTTGCCGGCCGCGGACTGCAGATACATTTCCATCAGGTCGCTGCCAAGAAGTTCAATCCTGACTGGGCGTCAGAAGTGGCGCTGCAGGAGATTGCCGAGGTCAAGGGCACGAAATATTTCACTACCGTAACGGAGCCGGACGCGTCCCTTCCCGCAGCATTGCAGCGCAGCGAAGTGCCCGCTCCCGAGGCGTCGTCTGCCGAGCTGCTTGAAAAGGTGAAGCAGCTGGAAAAGCAGGAAGCCGACTGTCTTGCAGACATACGCAAGGACAAGGAAACTCAGCTGCCACAGCTGCGCAAGGACTACGATGCGGCCATGAACCGGCTGGACAATTATCTGGCAGGCGTTGCCGGCGACTCTGCGGCAGAAGACAATCTGTCTGTATATGTGGGCTTTGCGCCTTCTACAGAAGATGAGCGCCTGGCCAAAGAGTTCGAGAAGCTGGACGCTTTCTGCCTGACAGAGAAGTCGAAGCCCGAAGACCGGCCGCCCATCAAGCTCAAGAACAACAAGTTTGCCCGCGAGTTCGAGCGTATCACTGGCATGTACGGCCTTCCCGTCTATGACGAGGCCGACCCGACGCCCGTGATATCGTTATTCTTCCTGCTGTTTTTCGCCATGTGTATGGGCGATGCCGGCTACGGCCTGGTGCTGATACTCTTCGGCCTGGCCATGAACCGCGGCTGGGTCAAGATAGAGATGTTCTCCGGGCTGGGCACGCTCATCACCATACTGGGCGTGGCCACCACCATAGTCGGCCTGGTAATGGGCACGGCCTTCGGCATAGACCTGCGAGGGGCCACGTGGGTGCCCGAATGGCTGCACAAGATAATGCTGCCGGCCAAATTCCCCGGCACCACTTATGACTACGGCATGGTGCTGTCCATCATCATAGGTATCTTACACCTCATCCTGGCCATGACCGTGAAGGCGGTGGGCTACACGCGCCGCTTCGGCTTCAAGGAGGCCGTGAGCGCCTGGGGCTGGCTGATACTGATTGTGGGCGGCATTGCCACGGCTCTGCTGGCCTTGGGCGGCATATTTTCGCCCAATGTGACCCGCTGGGCCATCATCATTGTGGGCGCGCTGTCGTTCCTGGGCATATTCCTGTTCAACAAGCCCGGCCGCAACCCGCTGCTGAATATCGGTGCCGGCCTTTGGGACACCTACCAGACCGCTACCGGCCTGCTGGGCGACGTGCTCAGCTACATCCGCCTCTATGCCCTCGGCCTTGCCGGCGGTATGCTGGGCGGCGCTTTCAACACCCTGGGTACCATGGTGCTGGGCGACGGCGGCGTCGGCCGCTGGATCGCCTTCGTGCTGATACTGATTATAGGCCATACCCTCAACCTGCTGATGTGCTGCCTGGGCGCCTTCGTGCACCCGCTGCGACTCAACTTCCTGGAGTACTTCAAGAACAGCGGCTACGAAGGCATGGGTGCCAAGTATAAACCTCTGAAAAATAATAACTAAATAAAAAATAACAATTATGATTAATGAAATTCTCGGTTATCTCGGTTTTGGACTGATGTTGGGTCTGGCCGGTATCGGAAGTGCCATCGGAACGACCATCGCCGGCAATGCGGCAGAGGGCGCCCTCAAAAAGAATGCAGAAAAGTCTTCGACTTACATGATTCTCTCGGCACTGCCGGCAACACAGGGTATCTATGGTTTTGTGGCCTTCCTCATGTGGATGGGCAAGGACTTTGCGGCTCAGGGCCCGCTGTTGTTCGGTGTCGGCCTGGCAGTCGGTGCAGTCTGCCTGCTGTCCGCCATCCGTCAGGGCCAGGTTTGCGCCAACGGTATCATCGGCGTCAGCCAGGGTCACGAGGTTATGACCAACACCCTCATCTACGCCGCTCTCCCCGAGTTCTACGCCATCCTTTCCCTGGTAGCTGCCCTGATGATCTAAGCCGTCGGACAGCTATCCTGCAGCCAGCCGTGCCGCGCCAGTGGACCCAGTCCCCGGCGCGGCACGCTGCTGTAAATGGGATTATTTGCTAATTTTGCGTACTGCATGGCAAGTAAAAAGGATATAGACCAGATGTTCCGGCTTTATTACAAGCCTATGTGTCTGTACGCCGTGCGATATACTCTCAACGAAGATGCTGCCGAGGATATAGTCCAGGAGGCATTTGTTGCGCTGTGGCAGAAATTTGTTTCGGGGTCAGTGCCGATGAATGCGAAAGCCTATCTGGCAGCAAGTGTCCGAAATAAAAGCATAGATTATCTCAGGCACAAAGCCGCCAGGGGTGAAGAACAACTTC
>CACXHG010000186.1 GCA_902767355.1 uncultured Bacteroidia bacterium | reverse complement strand
CTTATAGCCAATAGAACTGATTTTCAGCAGATACTTACCAGAAAACTGCCCGCTAAGAAGAAATGAGCCATCTTCTCCCGTCATACATCCTGCAACCATCTTATTGCCCGATTCCAGCATCACGGCCGCGTAGATGACCGGCGTCCCATCGGCCTCCACCACGCGTCCCCTTATCCCGATCTGGGCGAAGGACAACAGTGTATTGGCCAGAAGAACAATCAGTATGAGCAATCTGCGCATGCGGGAAAATTCCGATTTATCTAACACAAATATAGGAAGATTTCGGACTTGTTAAGCCAAACGATGTGGTTCCTGGGAGAACGAAATATTCGAACGTATAATCTGTATTTATTTCTTGTATCCTACGCCAAAGGCGCTCTGCTCTGTAAGGGCATAGCCGGGCTTCTTTCTGAGACCCCAGTAGATCTTGGAGCGGAAGAAGAAAACAAAGTTGACGATGAACCAAACGACGGCGAGAAGATAGTCGTACCAGAAGAACATACCTGCATCCTTTCTTGGAATAAATCCGGTGATATAGTTCATCCAGTCCAGGATGACGGGCCTATAGTCTCCGCGAAGGTTCAGATTCTCAGCTGGCAGGTTGGATTTGGAGAGGACGGTCTTGACGTCTATTTCTTTGATATTCATTTCAGTTGACCTCCAACTTTTTTATGCACCAGGAGAAAGCGGCCGCCAGCCTTCTGTCTTCGTCCTGGAAATGATTCCCGGGATTCCAGACCAGCGTGCAGTTTTCACTCCCAAGTTGAGCCGTGAGCAGTTCATATTCGCCTCGGACGCTGTTGCCAACACGGGCGATGGCGCGGTTCTTCACGTGTTCTTCCCGGTCTCCTAGACTCAGATAGACCTTCCCGGCCTTCACCGGGTGCGCACGGGCATAGTCCAGCCAGTCCTTGATCCAGAGGGAAGGCGATGCCGCGGCGATGGCTGCAAAACGGTCTGTCTGCATGGATGACCATATGGCGAAAAGCCCGCCCAGAGAGTATCCTCCAAGAATGACGGGCAGTTTCCCGTATTCTTTTTCCAGTTCCGGAAGAAGCGATTCCGTCAAATAGCGGAGCGTCTCTCCGGTCTGGGTTCCCACTTCAGGTTTACGGCTGATGGCATCGTCGTGCCATGGGGTAAGGTCCAGATCCCAGTCGAACACCTGGAATGCAGCAAGGACAAAGGGAACGCCGGCTGCCCCGGCAATCAATTCCGCCGTCCGGTCGAAAATGCTGCGTTCGTGGTCTCCGAGCGTCTGAATAAGGATATATTGAGGATGGACAGAGTTTGCTATAAAGCACTCACGACCCTCTATAGTGCAAGTTTTGTGGTTCATGGTACCACTGGCCGCAAAAATTATGAACCAAGTTGGGCTCCAAGGGCGAAGAGCTGCCGGCATTTACAGCTATAATCTTCTTTCCCGTTGTTTCTGCCAATTATCAGTATTTCAGGTTCAGTTCAAAGAAGTCCTGTATCTTGTCGAAGGGAATCACTCCTGCAACATCGTCGTAGAGATCCACATGGGAGGCGCCGGGTATGATAAGGAGCTCCTTGTTGCCTACCTTGGAGTTCTGTCCGACAACATGCCTGCCGGTCATACGCTCGAAGGCATACTCGCTGAAGTAGCGGCTGTGGGCCTTTTCGCCGTGGATCAGAAGCACGGGATTCTCTATTTCATGGGCCCAGGCCAGCAGGGGCTGGTTTAGGAAACTCTGGCAGCCGATAATGTTCCAGCCGTCGTTGGAGTTGCCGCTGCGCTCATGATAGCCGCGGGGCGTCTTGTAATAGGCGTGATAGTCCTTCACAAACCAGGGCGCATCTTCCGGAAGCGGATCCACCACACCGCCGGCGCGCTCATAAGTGCCTGCGGCATAGTCTTTAGTGCGCTGTGCGGCCAGGGCGCGGCGCTTTTCCTGGCGCTGTGCGGGCGTGTCTTCGCTGGCGAAATAGCCTTCTACATTGACCTTGCTCATGTCGTACATGGTAGAGGCCACCGTGGCTTTGATGCGCGGATCCAGCGCGGCCGCATTTACCGCCATGCCGCCAAAACCGCAGATGCCTATGATGCCGATGCGCTCCGGATCCACCATCTCGCAGTTGGACAGGAAGTCCACTGCCGCCAGGAAATCCTCCGTATTGATGTCGGGCGAGGCCATCCTGCGCGGCTCGCCGCCGGATTCGCCGGTAAAGGACGGGTCGAAGGCGATGGCCAGAAAGCCCCTTTCTGCCATGTGCTGGGCATAAAGCCCGCTGCTCTGCTCTTTCACGGCGCCGAAGGGGCCGCTCACCGCAATGGCGGCAAGTTTGCCGGAGGCGTTCTTGGGAACATACATGTCCGCCGCCAGCTCAATGCCGTAGCGGTTATGGAAAGTGACCTTGCTGTGGTCCACCAGTTCGGATTTGGGAAAGGTCTTGTCCCACTCCTGGGTAAGATTCAGTGTGCTCATATTCTCGTTCTTGTTTGATTTGCAGGCAAACAGCATCATGGCTGCCGCAGAAACTGCTATGAAATGCTTGATGGTCATAAACGTATGGTTTAACACTTGCAAAGCTATTGCATCAGAATAAAATATTCTTACCGATTTTTGCCTAATTTCTACCAATTTCGCAGAAAATGCCTTCTGTCTGCCAATCAGCATACCTTTTCAGGCGCAGCCGGCGGGCTTACTCCTTCCCTGCCTGGAGCCACCTGGCCAAGAAGAGATAAGCGGTAGAAACGAGCGCGGGACCCAGCCCGCAGTAGAACGAGGCGAAGAACTCCGTGGGAACGCCCGGGATGTGCTTGAGGCTGATCCCGAGGCAAATCATGAAGATGACGAGTATCCACCCCTTGACGGGCAGGAAGGCCGACCCCAGGAACGGAATCATCAGGGCTGTGAAAACGGGACTCATACTATCTATTGCTTGCCTGGCGGTCCCTGCGCCGCACCGCACCGACATAAATCAGCAGCACGATGTTCATCATGAGCGAATACAGTATCGCAGGGATAGCCATCTGTTCATTTGCAAAAACGAAGGGGCTGGAGGCGATTGAAATGGCTTGGGCGGCGTTTTGCATGCCGACCTCAATCACCACCGTGCGGCGCTGCCGGCTGTCTGTCTTCACCAGATGGGACAGGAGCGAGGCGCAGGCTATGGCCACCAGAATCAGAATCGTGACGCAAAGGCCCAGGACGCCGATATTGTCCAGGATAGTCCTGTGGTGCTGGATGTAGAACACCGTGATGAGCACCAGCAGCAGCGGGAAAGCCAGCTTGCCCAGCACCCTGTCTGTCTTTTCGGCCGCCTTGGGCCAGGCGTAGTGCAGGCCTATGCCCAGCAGCACCGGCAGCAGCATCAGCAGCAGATTCTGCTTGATGAGATTGCCCACCGGCAAGCTGATGCCTATGCTCTCGCCAACCAGATTGGTGGCCCAGCTCATAATGAGCGGAATCGTAAACAGCGTGATGATGCTGCTCAGGGCGGTGAGAGTCACGGAAAGGGCCACGTCGCCGCCGGCCAGCTTGGTAAAAACATTGGAAGAACTGCCACCCGGGCAGCAGGCAATCAGCACCAGGCCGATAAAGAAGACGGGCTCCAGCCGGAAAGCCCAGGCTATGCCCAGGGCTATGGCAGGCAGCAGGACAATCTGCCCGAAAAGTGCGACCGCAATGGGCCAGGGCTGGCGGAATACTTTTGCAAAATCCTCGAAGCGGAGCGACAGCCCCAGGTCAAACATCAGCAGGGTGAGTATCGGGAGTACAATCCAAATGGCCATAGTGCAGATACCAATTATCGGGCTAAGATACAAATAATGACCGGACTTTGACTAAAATGTAGTGCTTTTGGTCCCGGAATGACAAGTGTAATCTGTTACCGCCAAGATATCGGCAAATAATTTGAGGAATAATTGTCAAAAAACTATATTTGTGAGTTGTAAAAACCTAAAATCACTATGACTTCCAGTAATGTACGTCCCGCCGATATGGAGCGGATCACCACTCCGGCTCTGGCAAAAAAATTCATTGATGAACAGATAAAAGAGCTTCGCGCCCAGATAGGGAGCAAGAAGGTGCTGCTGGCCCTGTCCGGCGGCGTGGATTCTTCTGTAGTGGCAGCGCTGCTGATAAAGGCAGTGGGCAAGCAGCTGGTAAGCGTGCATGTCAACCACGGCCTGCTGCGCAAGGGCGAGCCCGAGCAGGTGGTGCGCGTGTTCCGCGACGAGCTG
>CACXHG010000185.1 GCA_902767355.1 uncultured Bacteroidia bacterium | reverse complement strand
CTTTGACTCCATTCGGAAAACGCTCCGGGTCAATGGGCGTCTCTATGGGATAGACATAATTGCCCATTCCCGTAGGGAAGCCGCCCTTGTGCCACCAGGCATCCAGCCAGTAGACTTCGAATCCGAGATTATGCTGCCGGATGGTATTCAGATATGTTTTTTCGTTGTCGGCCGTGGTGGAATTGTCCTGATGATTGCTAGATGTCATATGGGAGATAGGGACCCGCTGCAGCTGGCCGTTATATCTCGGGCTGACATAATTGATCATAGTCCGGCGGAACTGGTTTATACCGTCGGCTCTGGTGCCGCCTTCCCAGAACACCAACAGGATCCTGGGACTGCGAATCTCTTCATGAGGATAGAGGAATGTGTTCAGTTCGCTCATCTGGGCTGTGGTGTGGACCTGGCCGCCGTGCAGTTCCACCAGAGAGTTCCATTTGCCGCTCCAGCCGATTGCGGTCACGAATCCCCCGCCGGGGTATGTAATGTCGTAGAACGGGAAAGCGCCTGAAGAAGAGTATGCCGACATCGGGCCGAATTCAACCTTGTCACCTTCCAGATACAGGGCGTCTTCGATAGGCATAAAATCTTCTTTGTTAAACCGCATATAACCCTTGGTACCTTGCAGCCGGTTAAGTACGGCAGAGGGCGAGCTGAAAGTATAGTCCAGCGCCTTGAGATTGCTGATTATCGGAGAATTACCGCTGCCGCTGTTCTTGACGTAGAGAGTGTAATCTATTCCGCCCGACAAGGTATAAATATTGACCTTGGCCGTGATCTCAAGGCCGGTGGCTGGATCTGAATACACCGCCGTGCGCAGTATCCGGTCTTCCAGAGTCCGGTCTGTTGTGGAACACTTCCAGCTCTTCAGGCATTCACTTGAATGGACGCCGCCATATTCAAACGAAAACGGCGCATATGTCACAGAATCGAAACTCCCTACAGGAAACAGTTTGTCGGCCATTTGCCTGTTGAAAGCGGCTGAATTACCGCCAAAGCCGCAAACATATGTCAGCATTGCGGCCACTAAAACGAACAGTCTTTTCATAGAGAACGCTTGCTAATAACACTATCTGCTGCCGCCGCCAAAGCCGCCGCCGGAGAAGCCTCCGCCGCCTCCGAAAGAGCTGAATCCGCCACCTCCGCTGCTGCGGACGCTGCTCATCTTGGCGGCCGCGTTGGCATAGGCATTGTTGGCCAGGGAGTGGTTCATATTGATGATGGTAGGCAGATAAGCCGGGTCGATGTCGAGCGAGCGGGCATAGTGGTCAAAGTCGGCCGGATAGAGTTTCTTGAGCTGCTTGGCCACCTGGTCGGCAATGCCGTAGAGCTGTGCGAACACCAGATAGTCTTTCCATAGCGCAACCTCGGGCACGCCACGCTCGTCGTTGAGAGTGAAGTCTTTAAGGAAGTTCTTGAACTGGATCACCCGGCAAGCCTGCTCCTTGCCCTCCTCTGTGCTGTAGCCGTCCCAGTCAAGACGCCCTTTGCTGATCAGATATTGCTTACCGCTCTCAGCAGCGCGGCCAGGCCAGTCCATGATACGCTCATATTTACGCTTGGACCAGCGCTCAAACTCGCCGGTCTCCAGAATCATATTCTCGCCGGAGGCCTCCAGCACCATCTGGAACAGGTCGCCCTCAGAAGCATCGGAAAACATCGCCCCGGGCTCAAGCTGCAGGTTGTAGCGCTTGCCGCGGTCGTCGGCCTTCACGGGGATGGCCTTTTTCTCCAGCACCCACTTCAGAAAGCAGGCGCCCACCAGATCCTTGCCATGGGGCCAGCCCTGCCCGGCAGTGAAGCGGTCACCCTTCTCGAGAATATAATATGAGGCGAAAAGATTGCCGTCTTCGGGAGCTTCGCGCCACCAGCCATCTATCTTGTGCACGCCGTAGATACGCTTGGCGTAAACCCTGCCAGTGGCGTAAGCCACAATCAGCCAAATGATAAGGCCCAGTACGAACAGCACGCCGATGGCGAAAATTATGATTCCGATAATCGCCCCCGCATCGTCGTCATCGGTGTAATCGCTGCCCTTGAAGGCTTTTTTCTGCAGCTTCTCAAAGGCATAGTCGCGGCTCACGGCAGGCGACATCAGGCCTTTGTCGAAGCGGGCGAGAATAATAACCTTACCATCCTTGGACATTGGGGAGGAGCTGTGGCAGAATATCTTGCCGTCGCGCACCTCTATGTTTCCCTCAAAGCCGAATGCCCAGACCTTGACGTTCTCGCTGGTCCACTCGTGGCCGCCGGTGGCATTTTCTATGGTGACATTCGCACGGGAAATAGGGCCTATGCCGGGATTTACAAACATAAAGTTGAAGCCGTCGTAGTCCTCCAGGCTCTGCACGAGGCCGAGGGCGTCGAACTGAGCGTTCCAGACGTGGCGGCCGTAACTGCCCTGCCCCCAGCAAAGCTCCACACCGTTGCTCTTTTCCACTATGCCGCATCGCCCCTCTTTCTGGGCCAGAGTGCGATGGACATCCCAGGAAGTGCCCTCGCTTATATACGCGCGGCCATTTTCACTCACCTGGAGGTTTTTGATCTCCATCGGGCCGAGATTGCCTATCGGAATATACCACTCCGTGCCGGAAGACACCTCGGCATCCCATACCTGTGTGATATGGGCGCTGCCGTCGGCCGCCACGGTGGCGGTGACATCCACACTGTTGATCTCTTGAGCCCATACGGCCGCAGATGCCGTCAGGGCGCACAATAGCAGAAGGAAGCGTTTCATAACAGTCATTATATCCTCACAAATTTATAAAGAATTCATTTGACTTTGCGTACTTTTGGCGGCGGAAAAAGAAAAGATATGACAAGGCTGATAATTTTTGACTTCGACGGCACGCTGGGCGATACCAGGGAGAATATTGTGAAGACCATGCAGGAGACCCTGCGCCGCAGCGGAATGCGCGTCCCGAGCGAAGCCGAAATCGGGGCCACGATAGGCCGCCCGCTGGAAGAAGGCTTTTTCATGCTGGAGCCCGGCATCAAACCCGAGAAGGCCGCCGAATGCGCGGCCCTCTACCGCATTGTGTTCGAAGAGTGGAGAGAGCGGCTTGTGCCACAGGCTTTTCCGGGCGTGAAAGACGCGCTCGAGAAGCTGCACGATGCCGGCTACATGCTGAGTGTGGCATCCTCACGCAAGCGCCCTTCGCTGGTCGGTTTCATAAAGAATATGGGGCTTGAACCATATATAGACTATGTGCTTGGCGTGGACGACGCCCCCAGGGCCAAGCCCAATCCGGACCCCGTGCTCAAGACTCTCTCGGAGCTTAAAGTGGATGCCGGCGAGGCGATAGTCGTGGGCGACATGGATGTGGACATTCTGATGGGCGCTGCCGCCGGCGTAAAGACATGCGGGGTGACCTGGGGCAACGGAACCCGCGAGGCCCTCACCGCCGCCGGCGCCGACTATATCATCGACTCGATGGCAGAACTGCGACCAATCCTTCAATAAAGCCATTTAGCTGACATCTGCCCATTACATGCCGCCTTGCTCTGGAGGCGGCTTGCCTGCTGAGAAGCTCCGCTCGCCTAAAGCTCGCTTCGTCCCTCCCATCACATCCTGCGTCATCCGCTATGCGGATAACTTGTCTGAGACGGGCCCCTCCCGCCCATGACGCGGCGGGTGGCGACATTCTCTGCAGGCAACCGCCTACCTCGCGGGTCGCGGCATTAAATGGGCAGATGTAAGCTATATGGCTTTATTGAAGGATTGGTCGCAGTTCTGCCATCGAGTCGATGATATAGTCTGCGCCGGCGGCGGTGAGGGCCTCGCGGGTTCCGTTGCCCCAGGTCACACCGCAGGTGCGGCACTGTGCGGCGGCCCCCATCTGGATATCCACCGCCATATCTCCAACCACCAGGGCCTCGTCTGCATTCGCCCCAAAGTGCTCCAGACATTGCAGCACAGGGTCGGGATTCGGCTTGGG
>CACXHG010000184.1 GCA_902767355.1 uncultured Bacteroidia bacterium | reverse complement strand
TCGCTCATCTCTTCGCTCTCTTCCACCACCACGGGATTTATCATCTTCCTGACGAAGCCTTTGAGGTAAGGATAGGTATCCACAAGGTCGCTGCCGTCAACCACCAGCATGCGTTCGCTGACGCCTACCTGGGGCGCTGCCAGACCGCAGCCGTCGGCATTGTGCATAGTCTCGTGCATATCCTCGAAGAAAGCCTGCACCTTGGCTTTGTCGGCCTTGCCCAAATCCACTTCGGCAGCCTTTTCGCGCAGAACGCCGGAGCCATAGAGATAAATCGGAAGTATCATATAATCACTCTTTTATTGCATCGGGACGATCCAGATAGCTCTGAAGGATGATGGCCGCAGAAATCTTGTCCACCGAAGCCTTGTCGCGGCGGTCGCTCTTTTTCATGCCGCCGTCTATCATGGCCCGGTGTGCCAGCACCGAGGTGAAACGCTCGTCCTCCAGGGTAACCGGGATGTCCGGAAATTTCTTTTTCAAAAGGTTAAGGAAGGCATCGACGTCGCGCGCCGCTTCGCTGGGGGTGTTGTCCAAGTTCATCGGGTAGCCCACAACAAAGCGGATAATGGTCTCATTCTGCGCATATTTTTGGAGATAATCTATTATATTTGCAGAATGGACGGTGTCCAGAGCCGATGCGAAAACCATTAGCGGATCGCTTGCTGCCAGCCCCGTGCGTTTGCGCCCAAAATCGATTCCTATTATCCTGTTCATCGGCCGCAAAGTTAGTTAATATGCCAAAAAACAGAAAATCTTACAGTTTTTCGGTGAGCGATTCCGACAGCGGCGAGAAAATATTCTCGCTCAAGGGCCGCCCCGCCGGGGTCATTGCCGGGCTCACCTCCGCCATAGTGCTCATCATGGTGCTGACATACCTGCTGATAGACTTCACTCCTCTGAAAAAGACCATTCGCGGCTATCCTTCCCGCGAAAGCCGCGAGGCCGCCCTGCAGAACCGACTGCTGGTGGATTCCCTGCAGAAGCAGATATCGCTCTGGGCCTTTCAGGTAGGTAACATCCAGAGGGTTATGTCCGGTCGCGAGCCCCTGGACCTGGACAGCGTGGCAACGCTCGCCAGCAACAGCGGCAGCAGCGACATGTATGCGGCCATGTACGCCCACCAGGACTCGGTGCTGCGCGGCATCGTGGAGAGGGAAATCGCCCAGGATGTGAGCGCCGGCGACCAGGTGTCCACGCAAATCGAGGGCCTTAAGTTTTTCACCCCGGTCAAGGGTATGGTCACCGAGACCTTCAACCAGGCCATCAACCACCCCTACATAGACATAGCGGCGGACGAGAACACGACCGTATATAGCATCCTGGACGGCACCGTGATAAGCGCCGGATGGAACGACGACACCGGCTATGTGATGATAATCCAGCACGGCCACGACCTGATCTCTGCCTACAAGCACAACGACCGCCTGCTCAAGAAGGCCGGCGACAAGGTCAAGACAGGCACCCCCATCGCCATAGTGGGCAACACCGGCCGCCTTTCTACAGGCGTCCACCTGCATCTGGAACTCTGGCATGCAGGCGAAGCCATCGACCCCGCCAAATACATAAGTTTCTGATGCGACAAGACAATAAAAAGCATATCGCCATACTTGGCTCCACCGGCTCCATTGGCTGCCAGACGCTGGACGTAATATCGCAACATCCCGAGCAGTACGAGGTGGAACTGCTCACTGCAAACTCCAACAGCGCCCTGCTGATAGAGCAGGCGAGAAAGTTCAACCCGGGCAGCGTGGTCATCTGCGACGAAAGCCGGTACCAGGAAGTCCAGGATGCGCTGGACCCTCTGGATATCAAGGTGTTTGCCGGCATAGATTCGGCCTGCGACATACTCTCCGGCGCGGACATTGACATTGTGGTGGCCGCCATAGTGGGCTTTGCAGGACTCAAGCCGGCCATAGCCGCCATCAAGGCTGGCCGCACCATAGCCCTGGCCAACAAGGAGACCCTGGTGGCGGCCGGCGCCCTGGTGACCGAAATGTGCCCCAGATACGGCGCGCACATCGTGCCGGTGGACAGCGAGCACTCCGCCATTTTCCAGTGCCTGCAGGGCAGCCGCTTCAGCGATGTGGAAAAGCTGCTGCTGACCTGCTCCGGCGGGCCGTTTTTGAACAAGACCAGAGAAGAAATAGAAAAGATGGGCGCCGCCGAGGCCCTCCGCCACCCCCGCTGGAATATGGGCGCCAAAGTCACCGTGGACTCGGCCAGCCTTATGAACAAGGGTCTGGAGGTGATAGAGGCCCGATGGCTCTTTGACATTCCGGCAGAGAGGATAGAGGTGGTGGTGCATCCGGAGTCGATTATCCACTCCATGGTGCAATATCAGGACGGCGCGGTGATTGCGCAGCTGAGCGTTCCGGACATGCGCATTCCCATACAATATGCCCTGAGCTGGCCCTCCAGGCCAATTCTGAACGCGCAGCGCATCAGCTTCCCGCAGCTCGCTCAGCTGAGTTTCCAGGCTCCGGACACGAAGCGTTTCCCCTGCCTGGACATAGCCCGCGAAGCGCTCGGAAAAGGTGGCAATGCCGCCTGCGCCATGAACGCCGCCAACGAGGTGGCGGTGGCAGCATTTTTGAAGGGGAAGATCGGGTTTATGGCCATCCCGGACATCATTTCGGTGGCTATGTTCCGCACTCCGTTTGTCGCCAGGCCCTCTCTGGATGATATTTATGCCACCCACGAGCAGGCAATGGCCGTTGCAAGGGAGATGACAAACGTTTAACTATTTTCGAAATGGTAGTATTTATCAAAATAATACAGGTAATATTCGCGCTGTCGGTGCTGGTGCTCATCCACGAACTCGGTCACTACACCTTTGCCAAGCTTTTCAAGACCAGGGTAGAGCAGTTCTACATGTTCTTCAACCCCAAGTTCTCGATTTTCCGGTGCAAACGGTTCGGCGGCAAGCTGCACACGAAGTTTTTCTCGAAGAACGACGAGCCCCTGCCCCCTGACACCGACCTTGACAAGCTGCCCGACGACGACTGGCGCAAATATCCCGACAACACCGAATACGGCATAGGCTGGGTTCCCCTGGGCGGCTACTGCGCCATTGCGGGCATGATAGACGAGACCAAGGACGCCAGCGCCCTGAGCAAGGAGCCGCAGCCCTGGGAGCTGCGCACCAAGCCGGCCTGGCAGCGATTCCTGATTATGTTCGGAGGCGTGCTGTTCAACTTTTTGCTGGCCATAGTCCTCTACGCCGCCGTGCTGCATCACTGGGGTGAGGAATACCTGCGCAACGAAGACGCCACCTGGGGCATCGCCGTCAACGACCTGTCCTACGAGATGGGCTTCCGCAACGGCGACCGCGTGCTGGCCTTCGACGGCCGCGAAATAGAAGATTTCTCCCAGCTGCAGATAGAGCTGGTTCACTCCCGCGCAAAGGAGGCCACTGTGCTGCGCGACGGCGACACCCTGACCATCCCCATAGACGAGAACTACATCTCGCAGATGCTCAACACCCCCGGGATGTTCTCGCTGGCCTATCCGTTTGAGGTCAAAGGCCTGATGGAGAACTCCATAAACGCCGCCAGCGGCCTGCAGCCGGGCGACAGGTTCGTGGCAGTGGACGGAGAAGAGATGTTTCTGGTGCAGGACATCCAGAAGGCCCTCGCGGCCCACAAGGGAGATTCCATATACGTGGACGTAGACCGCGCCGGGGTCCGCTCTCAGGTAGGCCTTCAGGTGGACACCGCCGGCATGATACAGGTCATGCTCGAGGGCGACCTGACCAAATTCTTCCACATCACACAGCACCGCTACGGCTTTTTCGAGGCCATTCCGGCCGGCATACGCAAGGCCTGCAACTACATAGGCAGCTACGTGAAGGACCTCGGGCTGATATTCTCGCCCAAGACCAAGGCCTACAAGTCGGTGGGCAGCTTTATCACCATCGGCCGCATATTCCCCGGCACCTGGGACTGGCAGCGGGTGTGGTCGCTCATGGCCATGCTCTCCATAATGCTGGCCGTGCTCAACATAATCCCCATCCCGGGTCTGGACGGCGGGCACATACTGTTCATCCTGGTGGAGATCCTGACCGGCCGCAAGCCCAGCGACAGGTTCCTGGAAATAGCCCAGTACATCGGCATGGCCCTGCTGCTGGCGCTCATGGTGCTGGCCTTCGGCAACGACATCAGAAGTTTGTTTTAAATGACGAGATATGGACGTTTTTAAAAAATACGCGCTGTTTTTGATATTGACAGCAACGATTGCCGCCGGCTGCAAGAATTCCGGCGGCGACAAGACCCTTCCGTCGGTGAGCGGCAAGGCCGGAGAAGTGGCCGTGGTCTGCTCCAAGGTAGAATGGGAAGGCGAGCCGGGCAGCACCCTGCGCTCCCTGCTGAGCGACGAGGTGCCCTATCTTCCGCAGGTGGAGCCCAAGTACGACCTTTTCAATGTTCCGCAGCAGGCTTTCAACAAGATTTTCCAGGTGCACCGGAACATTATTATCATCAATACCGAAAAGAAAAACACCACGCCGGATATGCGCGTCTGGACCAATGTGTGGGCCCAGCCGCAGCTGGTGATAGAGATTGTGGCCGAAACTGCGCAGCAGGCTGCGGCGATAATCGCACAAAACGGCAAAAGGATACTCTCCACCCTGGAAAAGACAGAGCGCAACCGCGTGCTGGACAACATCAGCAGTTTCGAAAACGCCGACCTGCGCCGCAAAGTCAACGCCATGGTCGGGGGCAGTCCCCTCTTCCCTAACGGTTTCACCGTGAAAAAGCAGACACCGGACTTCATCTGGCTTTCCAGCGAGACCACTTACACCATCCAGAGCATCCTGGTGTGGAAATATCCCTACGGCGGCCCCGCCGACCTCAGCCCGGAAGCCCTGGCCGCAAAACGCAACGAGATCACCAAGGAACACATACCCTGCACTATGGAGGGGAGTTACATGATTCTCAATCCGGACATTATGCCCGGCTGCGACACTCTCCGGTACAAGGGCCGCGACATTATAGAGCAGCGCGGGCTCTGGGAAGCGCACAACGACTTTATGGGAGGTCCCTTCGTGTCACATACTTTCCTTACTCCCGACCAGAAAGAAATCGTGACCTTGGATGCCTTCGTATATGCCCCCAGATACGACAAGCGCAACTATTTGCGCCAGGTTGAAGCCTGCCTCTACTCCTTCGACTGGAACAATATTCCATCAGAAGAGTAAATTAAATTTGCTTTAATCCAAATTTTGCATACCTTTGCAGTCCCTTTTTTGGGCACGGTGGGTTCGTCTATCGGTAGGACACAAGATTTTCATTCTTGGAAGAGGAGTTCGATTCTCCTACCCACTACTTATTAATAAAATATTAAAGTAATGGCAAATCACGCATCAGCAGACAAGCGTTTCCGTCAAAGCGAGAAGCGCAGATTGCATAACAAGTATTATGCACGCACCACAAGGAACGCTATCAAGGCGATCCGCAATACCACCGACAAGGCAGCGGCAGAGCAGATGGCTCCCAAGGTTTATTCCATGATTGACAAACTTGCAAAAATCAACGTCATTCACAAAAACAAAGCTGCGAATTTGAAAAGCGGTATCGCTCTTTACATCGGCAAGCTCGCATAATTTGAGAATTTTCCTCGTCTGATAGTATAAAACTCTCCAACTTTGGGGAGTTTTTCTTTTATATACTATCATGACCAGTAAAAGCATCAAAGATTGGAGACAGGAAGACCGGCCGCGGGAAAAGATGCTCGCGCGCGGGGCCTCGGCGCTCACCGACGCCGAACTGCTGGCAATACTGCTGCGCACCGGAAGCAGCAGCACCAGTGCTGTGGATCTGGCACGCGACCTGCTCGAAGGGGCGTGCAACTCCATGCAGGATTTATCCAACTATTCGTTTGAAAAAATGATGAGTGCCAAAGGCATAGGCATCGCCAAGGCCGCCACCCTGATAGCGGCTTTCGAGGCCGGGCGGCGCAGCATGACGGGCGGCAGCGACCGCAGCCGCATCATCTACAACGCCCGCAGCGCCCTGGACCTGATGGCCCCTATCCTGAACAACCTCCGGCACGAAGAGTGCTGGACGATTTTTCTCGGGCGGGGCAACCGGGTGATCGCCAAGGAGAAACTCAGCAGCGGGGGGACATGCTCCACGGCGGTGGACGTGAAAATGATTGTAAAAAGGGCCGTGGAACACCTGGCCAGCGGCATCATTCTGATCCACAACCACCCTGGTGGCAACCCCGCCCCCAGCGAGGCCGACATGCGACAGACTTCCGCACTCAGAAAAGCGGCCGGCGTGCTGGACGTAAGCCTGCTGGACCACATCATAGTGGCCGGCGACAAGTTTTTCAGTTTCTGCGAAGAGGATTACCGCAGACGCTAGATTTCTTTGCGCAGGCGGGCGATAGGGATGCCCAGCTGCTCGCGGTACTTGGCAACGGTACGGCGGGCGACATTGTAGCCCTTTGCCGACAGCAGATCTACCAGCTGCTCGTCCGTCATGGGCTTGTGCTTGTCTTCGGCTTCGATGCTCTCCGTGAGTATGGCCTTTATCTCACGGGTGGAGGCCTCTTCGCCGGTCTTGGTCATCAGGCCCTCCGAGAAGAAATACTTGAGCGGATAGATGCCGAAATGCGTCTGCACATATTTGCAGTTGACAACGCGCGAGATGGTGGAGATATCCAGCCCGGTGCTGTCGGCTATATTCTTGAGCACCATCGGCTTGAGCTTGGTTTCGTCGCCGTCTATGAAGTAGTCGTACTGGAAGGCGACTATGGCGTTCATGGTGTTCTGCAGGGTTTTCTGGCGCTGCTTCAGTGCCTCCACGAACCACTTGGCAGAATTGAGCTTGCTCTTGACGAAGGATACGGCTTCCTTCTCCTGGCGGGACGACTTGGAGGCGGCCTGCATCAGCAGTTCCGCGTAGTTTTTGTTCACCCGCAGCTCGGGAATATTGAAGCGGGGCATGGATATGACCGGCACGCCGTCTTTGAGCTCCAGGATAAAGTCTGGCACGATCTGCTGCGCCTGGTCGGAATAGGTGTCGTCTATCTGGCCGCCGGGGCGCGGGTTGAGCCGGGTTATCTCGTCCACCGCCGCCTTGAGCTGGGATTCATCCAGACCCAGCTTCTGCATTATCTTGGAGTAATGCTTCTTGGCCAGGGAGTCGAAGCAGTCGTCGATAATGCGCCTGGCGTTAATCTGGGCCTCGGACGGATTATCCACATCCAGCTGCAGCTGCAGGCATTCGCGCAGGTCGCGGGCGCCTACGCCCACCGGCTCGAAGCTCTGGATAACCTTGAGTATGCTCTCCAGCTCTTCCGGAGTGGTCTCGAGGTTTATTTTGAACGAAATGTCGTCGCAGAGGCTTTCCATATCCCGCCTCAGATAGCCGTCTTCGTCCAGCATGCCTATTATGAAGCGGGCGATCTGCATGCCGCGCTCGTCCAGGCTGCAGTAGCCCAACTGATTCTCCAGGTTCTGCTGCAGGCTCTCTTTCACGGAAAAGGTGTTGTACTGAGGCTTCTCGTCCTTGCCCTGGTTGTTCACATAGAGCTTGTATGAGGGCGTCGGGTCGCTGTTGCCGTATTCCTGCAGGGATATGTTCTTGGGGGTATCGTCTTCCGGTTCCTTCTCTTCTTCGGGGGCTTCGTCCAGCACGGGATTCTCTTCCAGCTCCTGCTGCACGCGGCGCTCCAGCTCGAGCGTCGGCAACTCCAGCAGCTTGATTGTCTGAATCTGCAGCGGCGACAGGCGTTGTGTCTGCCTCAGTTCCTGTGAAAGTCCTTGCTTTGCCATCTTACATAACAGGGAAGTTTATTTTTTCCCTAACTATAAACCCTGAAGGATAGGTGCCTTTTATAGAATTGAGGAAGCGCTGGGCGTCCTGCTTGTTGCGGAAGTCGCCCACGGTAACCTTGAAGTAAGGATTCTCGTAGTCGCGATATACATTTATGCCGGGGTGCTGAGACTTGAAGCCGGCAGCGATCTTCTCGCTTTTGATGCGGGCGTTCTGGCTGTTGTCGAAGTAGATGCGGATGCGGTAGCCGGTCTGCGACTTACGGGCGTTGGAGGCAATATGACGACTCATCGCGTTAGCCACGGCCTGCGACTGGTCGATCACGATCTTGCCCTCGCGGGCGGCCTGTTTGGGCCCGCTGCCCAGCACCTGAAAGATATTCTTGCCGGCCAGGGTCGAATCCACAGCCGCACGGCCCGCATAGGTAGAATCCACCTTGGCCGCCCGGGCCGCATCATTCTGGGCCAGGAGCGGCAGATGGGCCAGCATCAGCGTTAAAACTATCAGTATCTGCTTTTTCATTTTTCGAACATCTTCTTAAGGGTTGCAATGGGGACTTTGGTGTCCTGAAGACGTTTACTGAAGCAGCCCGCCTTGAGCGTGCAGTCGTAGGTCACGCTATAGCCCTTGTCGCTGTAGTCGTCTATGGACATCGCGGCCAGGGTCAGTATGGAAAGGGGGTTCTCGAAATTCATCTTCAGCGGCACGGCCACGGTCTCGGAACTGCGCTTGTGCAGCACGGGCAGGGTCTCGCCCTTGGCCTTGGCCAGCTCGACGGTGGCCACGAGCTTGTCGGAGCGGTTGTAGAGCTCGGCATAGAGCTTCGTGAGCCGGATGTCCATTGCGGAATTATTATCAGCCTCCAGCAGCAGGTTGGTGTCAAAGCCCAGCTGCGTCAGCCCCACGGACAGGTTGTCGGGATTGTCCAGGGACCAGTCGTTTATATTGATCTGCTCGCTTATGGGCTTGCAGGCCACAAGCGAAAGCATAAAGGCGGCTATGACTAAAATTTTCTTCATTTCAAGGCAAAGATAATAATAAAAACTAACTTCGCAGCGCCATTCTTTTTGTAAGCGATGAACAACAACTTTACTTTGGCACCCCGCGTGTTTATAGAGACTTACGGCTGCCAGATGAACGTAAACGACAGCGAGGTAGTGCTCTCCATACTGCGTGGGGCCGGCTACGGCATGTGCGACAGCGCATCGGATGCCTCTCTGATACTAATCAATACCTGTGCCATACGCGACAATGCCGAGCAGCGCATACTCGGCCGCCTGGACCACTACCGCCTGCAGAAGAAGGGCAATCCCAGGCTGATAGTGGGCGTGCTGGGCTGCATGGCGGAGCGGCTCAAGGACAAGCTGTTGGAGCATCCGGCAGTGGACCTGGTGGCCGGGCCGGACGCCTACCGCGACCTGCCGCGGCTGATAGCGTCCCTGACGGCTTCCGGCCAGAAGCAGATAAACACCCTGCTCAGCCACGAAGAGACCTACGGCGACATTTCGCCGGTGCGCATGGACCCGGACGGCGTGAGCGCCTACATCTCCATCATGCGCGGCTGCAACAATGTATGCTCCTACTGCGTGGTGCCCTACACCCGCGGGGCAGAGCGCAGCCGGGATTTCGAAAGCATACTGCGGGAGGGCCGCGAAGCCATCGCCGCCGGCTACAAGGAGCTTATCCTGCTGGGGCAGAATGTTGATTCTTACCGTTTTGGAGAAGTCGGCTTTGCCCAGCTGATGGCCATGGTGGCCCAACTCGACCCCACGGTGAGGGTGCGTTTTTCCACCTCCCACCCCAAGGATATCAAAGACGAACTGCTGCTCACGATGGCGGCGTATCCCAATATCTGCAAGCATATCCACCTTCCGGTGCAGTCCGGCAGCAACGCGATGCTGGAGAAGATGCGCCGCCGCCACAGCCGCGAGTGGTATCTGGAGCGGATAGCCCGCATCCGCGAGATCATGCCCGACTGCAGCATAACCACCGACGTGATAGCCGGTTTTTCGGGCGAGACCGAGGCGGATTTCGAAGATACCCTGGATCTGTTCCGGCAGGTGAAATTCGACGCCGCCTTCATGTTCCAATACTCGGAGCGGCCCGGGACCCTGGCCGCCCGCCACTATCCCGACGACGTGCCGCCCCAGGTCAAGACCGAAAGGCTCAACCGTATCATCGCCCTGCAGAACGAGCTTTCTGCCGAAAGCAACCGCCGCGATGTGGGCCGCGAGTTCGAGGTCCTGGTGGAGGGCTTCTCAAAGCGCTCGACGTCCGACCTGATGGGCCGCACCAGCCAGAACAAGGCCTGCGTCTTTCCCGCTGCCGGCCATCACAAGGGCGAATACGTCACCGTGCGCGTGCTGGATTCCACCCCAGCCACGCTGCTGTGCGAAGCGGTGGATTAGCGTCTATTCTACGAACTGTATCTTGCCAAGGTCGCGGGGGCGTGCGTCGGGTTCTTCTGCCGGATAACCCAGGCCGATGATGATGCGCAGCTTGTAGCCCTCGCTCAGATTGAGGCGGTCTATGAAAGGCCTGGCCTCGGGGATGCTCTCCATAAACCTGACCGGCCCGGCCATAATCACGGAGCCTAGACCCAAGGACTTGGCTGCCAGGCAGACATTCTCGCACAGCAGGCCGACATTTATCAGATTCATGCCGGACTCATCGTCGGGGCAGGCCACGGCAATGGCCGCGGTGGCATTGCGCAGGCAGTTGCGGAAATTGGGGTCGCCTTCGCCCGAAAGGAAGGGTGCGGCGTCTTTCAGGACAGCGGTCAGGCCGTCGAAATACTCCTGATTATCGATGATGCGGACTTCCCACGTCTGCCGGTTCATGGCGTTGGGGGCATTCACGCCGCACTCCGCCAGTTTCTGCAGAATCTCGCGGGGCACTGCCTGCTCTGTGTACTGACGTATGGAGCGGCGCGCCATGATATTGTCGATAACCGGGTTTGACCCGTCGCCCGCCGGCGTTTGGGGGGCATTCTGGCAGCATCCTGCAGCCACAAGACCCAGGAGCGCGATTGTCAATGAAAGTATTCTTGTTTTCATAATATGCGAATATACGAAAAGTCTTTCGTTTTTATATCTTTGTGACAAACTGACAATTATGACACTTTCAGAAGCTATCATGCAGCGCCACTCCGTGCGCAATTATCTCGACAAACCCATAGCAGAGGAGGCGCTCGCCGCACTCAGGGCAGAAATATCCCGCATCAATGCCGACTCCGGTCTCAACATCCAGCTGGTGACAGACGAACCCCGGGCCTTCTCGGCCGGCGTGCTCAAATACGGCAAGTTCTCGGGTGTGAGCAACTATCTGGTGATGGCCGCTCCAAAGGGCGATGCTGCCGAAGAGGCTGTCGGCTACCGGGGCGAGCAACTGGTGCTGCTGGCGCAGACGCTGGGCCTCAACAGTTGCTGGGTCGGGCTGACGTACAAGAAAATCGACGGGGCCTTCACCCTGCGCGAAGGCGATGTGGTGCACTGCGTGATATCCCTTGGCTACGGGACCACCGCCGGCGTACAGCACCCCCAGAAGAAGCGCCTGGAAGAGTTTGTCGAAGCCGAAGGGGAACTTCCCGGATGGTTCCGCGCCGGCATGGAGGCCGTGCTGCTGGCCCCCACAGCCGTCAACCAGCAGAAATTCCGCTTCGTCCTGCACGAGGGCAATCTGGTCGAGGCCCGGCCGCTCTTCTCCATGGTCGGCTACACCCACATCGACCTCGGCATCGCCAAGTGTCACTTCGAAATCGGCGCCG
>CACXHG010000183.1 GCA_902767355.1 uncultured Bacteroidia bacterium | reverse complement strand
GCCCTTTGCCAAGCTCAATGACTTCCGCCGCGAATGTATGCACCACGTGGCTGCCACCGGCGGCCAGATAAAATACGGCCACAGCGAAGTGGGCAATTTTACCCTGGACGGCAAGATATACGAGCAGAACGAGATAGAGTTCCTGCCCAATCCGCTGGACACCGCCGCCGACCAGCTGCTGCTGGCCAAGTGGGTCATCCGCAACCTGGCCTACAAGCGCGGACTGGACGTATCTTTCGCCCCCAAGATCACCGTGGGCAAGGCGGGCAGCGGCATGCATATCCACATGCGCCTGATGAAGGATGGCCGCAATGTGACTCTGGGCAGCGACGGCCGTCTGTCCGACTATGCCCTCAGGGCGATTGCCGGCCTTATGAAGATGGCCCCCAGCATCACCGCCTTCGGCAACAAGAATCCCACCTCATATTTCCGCCTGGTGCCGCATCAGGAGGCGCCCACCAACGTGTGCTGGGGCGACTGCAACCGCTCTGCGCTGGTGCGCGTGCCGCTGGGCTGGTCCACCGGCCGCGATATGTGCCATCTGGCAAACCCGTCGGTGCCGGCTTCAGACATGGACACCACCCACAAGCAGACCTTCGAGATGCGCAGTCCCGACTGTTCGGCGGATATATACCAGCTGATGGCCGGCCTTTGCACGGCAGCCCGCCTTGGCCTGGAAATGCCTGAAGATGAGGCCCTGGCGCTTGCCCGCGACAAATATGTGGACATAGATATTCACAAGGCAGAGAATGCCGGCCGCCTCGAGGCGCTGGACAGCCTGCCCGCTTCTTGCCGGCAGTCGGCCGACTGTCTGGCCCGGGACCGCGCGCTGTACGAGGCCGAGGGCGTATTCCCGCCGCGCATGATAGACGGCATCATAAAGGCCCTGCGCGCCTATGGCGACGAGGATTTGCGCCAGAGGCTGGCTGCGGACCCGGCTCTGATGCAGGCCCTCGTGAAAGAGTATTTTTATTGCGGATAAGAAGCTGTTTTGAAAAACATCTTCATAAATCTTCTCGTTAACTATTTCTAAACAGCTTCTGGGCTTTTTTCGGGCATCGCGCCGTGGCAGCCGCAGACCCAGGTGGAGACGTCCACCGCAGTCTGGTGCGCCTCGGGCACGCTCTTGCCGCTCAGGATGGAGCGCACGAAGGCCCCGCCGAAGGAGTCGCCGGCGCCCACTGTGTCCACCACTTCGCTGTCCGGAGTGCCCAGGAAGGACATCCCGCCGTCGTAGTAGATATAACTGCCGCGCACGCCGCAGGTCAGGATAAGCATCTGCAGGCCGAAGTCCTTGCGCAGGTGACCGCAGACCACGTCCTGCTCCAGTCCGGCGTAGCCGAGCATATCGGCCACTACTGCCAGTTCTTCGTCATTTATCTTAAGTATGTCGCACAGCAGCAGGGAGTCGCGTATGATCTTTTCGCTATAGAAATGCTGCCTTAAGTTGATGTCGAACACTTTCAGGCAGCCCTCTGGCACAGCCTTCAGGAAGCGCTGGATTGTGGCCCTGGAAACGCTGTTGCGCTGGGCCAGGGAGCCGAAGCACACCGCGCGGCTGCGCTCTGCAATCTCGGCCAGGGCGTCGGACCAGGGGATATTGTCCCAGGCCACGCCTTCCATGATTTCGTATTGCGGGATGCCGCGGCCGCTCAGGGTCACCTGCACCGTGCCGGTAGGATAGTCCACGCGGGAGAGGTGGTGCTTGAGTCCATGCTCCTTGAATGAGGCCACGATTTCGTCGCCCAGGACGTCGTTGCCGATGGCGCTGACGGCTATGCCGGTCAGGCCGCTACCGCTGGCGTGATAGGCAAAATTGGCGGGGGCGCCGCCCAGCTGCTTGCCGCCGGGAAGCATGTCCCACAGGGCCTCGCCTATGCCCACTACATACTGTTCCATATCCTGTTTGTTTAACAGATTGCCCAGATAGCCGTCCACCACCTCCGGGAAGTGCTCCTGCTCCAGCAGGTGTATCTTGGCAGCCACGTCCATGGCCGTGTCGCAGGGCAGCACTTCGCAGCGCGCCTGGAACAGCGTGCGGCCGTGGTCATATTGCTCGTCCACCAGGTGTATGGTGATGCCGCTCTCGACTTCGCCCGCGGCCACCACGGCCTCGTGCACGTGCATGCCGTGCATGCCGCGTCCGCCGTATTTGGGCAGCAGGGCGGGGTGGATGTTGATGATGCGGCCCGGGTAAGATTGCACTATGGCGGGCGGCACCATCATCAGGAATCCGGCCAGAATCAGCGCCCAGGCATCGTATTGCGCAAGCAGGGCCTGCACGCGGCCTTCCCACAGGTCGGCTTTATTGAAGACCTCGGTGGGGACACCCAGCCGTGCGGCGCGCTGCAGCACAAAGGCGTCGGGCTTGTTGCAGAAAACGGCCGCTACACGGAATTGCTTCGATTCGGCAAAGTATTTGATAAGATTCTCGGCATTGGTACCGCTGCCGGAGGCGAAAATGACCAGATTCTTCATAACGAGAGACAAAGGTAGCAAAACGGCGGTAATTTGGTATTCCGAAAAAATGAATTAACTTTGCAGACCTTTTTGCTTGAAAAGACAAATAACAGATAACTACTAATTAACTAATTAACAATTCTAAAATGGAAGACATCGCTTCAAAAGTAACCGCCATCATAGTTGACAAACTGGGCGTGGACGAGAGTGAAGTTCGTCCTGAAGCAAGCCTCACCAACGACCTTGGCGCAGACTCGCTTGACACTGTAGAACTTATTATGGAATTCGAGAACCAGTTCGGTCTCTCTATCCCCGACAACATCGCAGAGAAAATCTCCACCGTCGGTGATGCTATCAAGTACATTGAAGACAACGTACAGTAAGACAAACGATTAAAACAAATAATGCCCCCGCCTTTTCAGGGCGGGGGCATATTTTTTTGTCGGGAGCACAAACTTTAGAACTCCCTGATCTTCTGAGGATATACGCCTGCTGCGATGAGGGCGTTTATTTTTTCTACGGTGAAGGGGCGGTCTTCCTTATAGGTCACGCCAAACCATTTCGCATCGCAGTCGAGCACCTTTACGGATGCGTCTCCGCGGCGAATGAGCTTGTCTATGATGTAGGGGATAAAGAACTCGGCCTTGAGATTGCCGCTGGCCAGGGCGCCGTCCAGGAACTCCTTGAAAATCTCTTCGCTGTAGCCGAAATACTCGGGGGTGAAGCCCCAGAAATTCATCGAAACGGGGCAGGTCGGGTCCAGTTCTACGTCTTTATCGCCCTCTGTGTAAACCACTTTGCTGCCTTTGCGGGAGATGGCCGTGCGCTCTGTGACGCTCGTCAGAAGCCCGTTTGCATCGGTGGCGCAAACGCCGCGGGACACGCTGCCAAAGTCGCTCAGGGTGTTCTCCAGGCGGTAGCCTATCATGGCATATTTGCCCTTGGTGCCTTCGATGCTGCGCAGGTAGTCGGCCATGGTCTGGTAGCTCTCCTTGCCATAGAAGTCATCTGCATTGATCACGGCAAACGGCTCTTTGATAACATCCTTGGCCATCATCACGGCGTGGTTGGTGCCCCAGGGTTTCTCGCGGCCTTCGGGCACGCTGTAGCCTTCCGGCAGATAGTCGAGCTCCTGATAGACAAATTCAAACTTGACGTCGCCGCCAAACTTGGAAGCCTGGAAGTGCTCCTTGAAAGGCTCTGCGAAGGAGTGGCGTATCACAAACACGATTTTGCCGAATCCGGCGCGGATGGCGTCGAAGATAGAATAGTCGATAATGGCTTCGCCGTTCGGGCCGAGGCCGTCCATCTGCTTGAGGCTGCCGTAGCGCGAGCCCATGCCGGCAGCAAGAATCAAAAGTGTAGGTTTCATATAGTGTGTTTTTTGTGTCAAATCCTCCAAAGATACTAAAATTATCCCATAGATGACTCTGCGACTTTGCGAATTTGCTCCAGAAGGGCCTTGTGCTCCAGTATGCTCTCCAGGCGGACTGGCATGCGAAGATACGTCCGCTCGCCGTCCGCAGCGGGGTCTGCGGCAGCCCGGGGGAGAATGCTGGTGATGCCCAGAAGGTCCTCCAGCGGGATGTTTGACCGGTATGAGGCATCATTGAGGCGGCGGCGGAGAATGCCTTCTGCAATCCAGCTTTCCAGCTCCTGCGGAGCCTGGATATCGACCCCGAGGGCATCGGCGCACTCTGCCTGCCGCTCCTGGGGGCCAAGGCCGGCCCACCACTGGCGGATGGTCTGCGGGAGCTTTTCCTGCCCGGGTGTGAAATCTATGGTGACGCCTTTCTGCGCGGCATAGGCCATGGCGTCTTCCATCTGCCTGTGCAGGATGAACTGCACGTACAGGTGGAAGCGCATGTCGGCGGAATACTCCCTGATGAAGCTCTCGTCTTCCAGCAGCCTTTCGTATTCAGGCTCAGACCAATAGCGGTTGTCGCCCGTGCCATACTTGTGCCGGAGCACGCAATATGCAGAGTAAAGCTCCAGCCAGTGGCGGTTCGCCCGCCAGAAACTGTGATAGGCATCGCTGCTGAGCACACGTCCGCCCTCTTGGGCGAAGCGCTCGTTAAGATAGTGCATCTTGGCGTTATAGACCTTAGAGAAGTCAATCCGGGCTTCAGCCTCGAGGGCTGCGGTCTTTTCCAGATAGTCGGCCAGCCTGCCGGAAAGCGGCAGCGGCTCAAGCGCCTGCAGGTCGGCCAGGGCCGGGTATATGGGGAATCCGACACGCCAGTCCGGCTGGCTTGCTGCGGCAGCGGTGTCTATCACCTGCAGGGCAGTCACTCTGCCCACGCCCAGCTTGCAGGCCAGATCTGCCAGAAGCTTGAGGCAACCCAGATCGCCGCAGCCCCGGCTGCCGAGGGAGCGCATCTGTGCAAGCGGAACTGCGATGCCGGCATCATTGCGCCGGGACCCGCCCGGATGGCCATCCCCGGTGTGGAGGGTATCTGCTTCTGAACCAGTGCTTTGTGTAAACTGCCTACCCTCGTCGGCGGGGGAGGTATTTTCTGTAAGATGCTGATTATTAACCGTTATGCCTCCACAGCCCTGAGCATTTGCGTCAGCCGTGCCGCCTTGCGGATCCCCACTGCCATGCCGGACCCCGGCTCCGCGGGTCATCTTCTCGCCGTCCCACTCCAGCCAGGAGGGGCCGGACGACCAGTCGTCCAGAATGTACATCGTGGTGCCCAGCGGCGTGTCCATCGTGACGGGGCTGTGGATGTGGCCGTAGATAAAAAAGTCGGCCGGATGCTCCTTCTCTCTCTGGCAGGTATATTTCCAGAGCGGACTATTCTCGCTGAAGACGTAGGGGTGGGCATTGTTGCGGCGGCGGCTCGACCCTGCCCAGGCCCTGGCGAAAGCGTCCAGCCAGCGCGCCGGGGTGAGCCATCTGGCCAGGAATATGGGCACGCGCCCCTTGAGTACGGACTGCGTGAGACGCTCCTTGAAACTGTCCTTGCCCAGGCCGTCGCCGTGGGCCAGGCAGAAGCGCTTGCCCGCCAGCGTGAGCTCTACCGGCTGCGGCTGCAGTATCCGCACACCGCTGTCGCGCTCCAGCTGCCCGAAAGTCCACCAGTCGTGGTTGCCTTTGAGAAAATACACCTCTATGCCGCGGCCGGCGACACCCTTGAGCGCCTCCAGCACGGCTTCGAAGCCGCAGCGGCGGGAGCGCTTCTCGAACCAGAAGTCAAATATGTCTCCGAGCAGATAGAGGGCCCTGGTGTCGGAGGGGAGGGAATCCAGAAAGCTGATGAATTCGGCCTCGGTATCGCGCGGACAATCCGCACCCAGATGCAAGTCCGAAGTGAAGATATATCTGCCGCCCGCCATCGTGACCAACAGCTTTTTATAAAACGATGCAGAGTATGCCGACTATAGCGCAATAGATTGCAAACCAGCCAAGCGACGCTTTTTTGACCAGCCGGATCATGGCCTTGCAGGCAAACAGGCCGCTGGCAAAGGCGAAGATAAAGCCCAGCAGCAGCTGCCCAACGCCCACGGAAGAGGCCGCGAAGCCGCCGCCCACCAGATCCAGGAAGGCCTCTCCCAGAATGGGTACCAGCACCATCAGGAAGGAGAAGCGGGTAATCTCTTCGCGCTTGACGCCGCAAAGTAGGCCGGTGGCAATGGTGGAGCCGCTGCGCGACAGGCCCGGGATGACGGCCACGGCCTGGGCTATGCCTATCACGAAGGCCCGCCAGCCGTTGATTTCTTTTTGCCGGGGCCTGTAGAACTGGCTCAGTGCCAGCAGCGCGGCAGTAACCAGCAGGGCGCAGCCCACAACCAAAAGGCCGTCGCCGAAAAGGGCTTCTACCTTGTCTTTGAAGAAGACGCCAACGATAAAGACCGGTATCATGGAGATTACCAGCATGGCGATGTATTTGGTCTCATCGTTCCATTTGAACTTGAACAGGCCTTCCAGCAGCTTGAGGATATCCTTCCAGAACACCACGATCACGCTCAGCACGGTGGCGGCATGCACCACGATTTCGAAAGAGAGGTCGGATGTCTCGATGCCGAACAGGGCTTTGGCTATTGCCAGGTGGCCGCTGCTGCTCACGGGCAGGAATTCTGTCAGGCCCTGCACAAGGCCCAGGATGATGGCTTCGAACCAGGTCATAGATTACTTATCCTCCTGTTTTGGTTTTTTCATTATGCCGATAATCACCACCGTAATGCCCAGCAGTATCACTATCGGGGCCACGACCAGCTTGCGGGCGTCGAACATGGAAGTGTCGAACACATTGGGGTCGCTGCTGCCGCCGCCAATCATCAGTATGAAGCCGGCAATCATCATCACCAGACCTATTAGCATATTTTTAACCCCCTGGGGGGAGACTGAAAACTTGCTCATCTTGTCTATAAATAAAGATCGTCTTTAGAAATGTCGGAAAGTTTGTTCACCTGGTATGCGGCCGTGGTCACGCAAATCAGTATGCCGGCCGCAAACACCACCGCAAAGATAGGAATAATTAACTCTTTATTGAAAATGGGGAAGATGTCTGAGATGCGTTTGTGCGCATAGTAGAGCGCCAGTGAAAATGCCCCCAGGGCTATGATGGCCGACACGGTGCCCTGCAGCAGCGCCTGGCCCAAGAATGGCCGGCGGATGAAGCTGCGCTTGGCGCCCACCAGGCGCATGGTGTGGATGGTGAAGCGCTTGGAGTAGATGTTGAGGCGCACGGTGTTGGCAATCAGCGCGACGGAAATGATAAGCAGCAGGGCGATTACGCCGGCGACCACAAGGCCGATGGTGTCCAGGTTGCTGTTCATGGCCTCCACCAGAGACTCCTGATAGGTGACTTCGCGCACCCGGTCGTCTGCCGACAGCAGTTTTGTGACCATGGCCAGGGAGTCCTTTGAAAAATATTCGCTCTCGAGGTTGAGGTCCAGCGAAATGGGAATAGGACTGGAAGAGAACACGTCCAGAAAATCCTTTCCCAGCATCTTTTCCATCTCCTTGCGCCCCTGCTCGCGGCTGACAAAGGTGGCTTTCTTTACAAAACTGTAAGTTTCGCAGCGCGAAAGCAGCTGCTGCGCCTCGCTTTCGGGGACGTCATTTTTGAGGATGACGGACACCACGGAGTTCTCTTTGAAGTAGTCGGAGAGGCTTTTTGTGTTGATCCAGACAAACAGTGCCACCGCCGCCAGAAAAAGCACCAGGCTTATACTTATGACCGACGTAAGATAAGAGCGTACAAGCCTGCGGCCGACTATCTTACTATTGTCATTTTTCATCGTTTACTCTCATTTGGGAGCCAAAGTTAAAAAAAATTATTACCTTTGTACGAATTTTGCCTTATTATGTCGCCAGTAAAGTCAACTGAAACAAGGAAGGTATTGTTCGTAAACTCCGAAATTTTCCCTTATCTGCCGGAGTCGGAGACGGCCATCGTGGGCCGTTACCTGCCGCAGGGAATACAGGAGAGAGGTTACGAAATACGCTCCTTTATGCCCCGCTACGGCTGTGTAAACGAGCGGCGTAACCAGTTGCACGAAGTCATCCGGCTTTCCGGAATGAACATAGTCATCGGAGGGGTGGACCGGCAGCTGATAATCAAAGTGGCTTCCATTTCTTCTGCCCGGATGCAGGTGTATTTCATAGACAACGAAGACTATTTCCATCGCAAGGCTGTGGACCGCGACGCCCAGGGCAAATTCTTCGCCGACAACGACGAGCGGGCGATGTTCTTTGCCCGCGGAGTGCTGGAGACTGTGAAAAAACTCCGTTGGAAGCCCGATATAGTGCATTGCCAGGGCTGGATTTCCCACCTTATGCCGCTATATCTCAAGAAGGTTTACAACCAGGACCCCATCTTTGCAGACAGCAAGGTGGTCCTCTCGCTATACAACGACCTCGACAACCTTAGCTTTGCCAAGGATATGGTCTCCAGGGTGGCCATCGACCGCATAGAGCCCTCCGACCTGACCGAACTGGCCGATCCCACTGGCATAAATCTTGCGAAACTGGCTATTCGCTACTCCGACGGCGTGATCACTGCCAGCGGCGGCGTCAACAGCGAGCTGGAGGCTTATGCAAAGCAGTTTAAGCTCCCCGTGCTGGCCAGCCGCGCCATAAGTACAGAAGATAATTCGTACGTAGAGGAGTACGACAAGTTTTACGAGCAAATTTTAGCATAAGGGATGTCCAAAGCACAGAAAAGGTTCTATTGTCTCACGGCGGCAGTTTTGCTTCTTACACTCGGCCTGTCTTCATGCATCACGGTCAATGAGACCATGGGTTCGGTTTACGTGCCCAAGGACCGCGACCTGAAGGTGCACACTTTCTCTTTCGACCTCCCCGTGGGGATGAAGATGGCCGACAGCCTTCAGACAAGTACCTCCTATTTCGTGCTGGGCAACATCAACGACGAGGACTACGGCATCACCACGGCCTCCTTTGCAGCAACCGTGAATCCGCCGGACACCCTTCCCTGGGGCCAGAATCCCGTGTTTGTGGGTGCCAAACTTCAGTTTGTGAAGTTTTCCGTGCAGACATTCGAGGATGGCCAGGAAGAGCTGCCCCAGAATATCCACGTGTACGCCCTCACCACGCCGATGGACACCACCAAGATCTACTCAAACTGCATGACGCGCAAGGATTACTCCCTTGAAGAGATAGCGGAAGGGGCGGTGATCTACACCGGCGGCGACACCCTCACGATACCCCTCAAGGACTCCTTCGCCAGAGAATACATGAAGGCCACCAAGGAGGAGCTTGACAGCACCGACCTGTTTATCAAGCGCTTCTACGGAATATATGTCGCTTCCGACGCGCCCCTGGGCGGCAGCACCGGCGGCCGGCTTGTCAAGTTCAATTCCGGCGCCATGCGCCTGAGCTACAACTCTATAAGCGACACGGGCGAGCAGCGGGACACCACCGTCTCCTTCCCCATAGGCAGCAGTTTTGCGACCGGCATCTATACCCACGAAACCGGTTCCCTGGAGGTGGACGGGGATAACGACCTGAAGCAGATCCGCTACGAGGGCATGGCCGGCATCAAGCCCCATATAGACGGCGAGGCCATACGCGACAGCATCGTGGCATGGGCTAAGACCAGCGGCGTCAACCTCAAGAATATAATCATTGCCAGGGCGACTATAGAATTGCCGTACGAGATACCCGAAGACAACTATTCCGCAGCCGACGATTATCCCGAAAGTCTCTATCCTGTAACGCGCTACAAGCTGGCTTACGACAGCAACCAGTACTATCCGCTCTCGGCCATCTACGACAGTTCCTACGACCGCGGCGACATCAACCGCTCGCTGCAGTGCTACAAGCCGGACGTCACCCTCTATGTGCAGAACGTCATGAAGATGATAGCGCAGGACAAGGAGCTCAACGACAGTTGGGACCTCTGGTTCTTTGACTATTACACAGGCGAAGAGACCGAAGACGACAGCTCGTCCAGCGTTTACAACGACTATTACAACAACTACCTGTACAACATGTACTACGGCGGTTACGGCTATGGTTATGGCGGCTACGGCTACGGCTATCCCTACGGTGGCTATGGCGGATATGGAGACTACTACGACTACTACAACATGATGAACTACTATAACTACTACAACAGTCTCTCTTCCAGTTCATCATCGTCGGAATCGACGGTATATTACGTCGATTACATCAATTACTGCAAGGGTGCTATCAACGGAAGTGGCGCCGAGCGCCGCCCCAGGATGCATGTCACATACACAGTGATGCAATAAACGCTGTCGTGCCATGCCGCTGCCAAGGGTTCTGATCATAGCTCCGGCGTTTTTCCACTTTGGATTCGGTGTGACACATGCCTTTAGCCAGGCAGGTTATCAGGTGTGCGTCTGTACTTATGACACTCCGGTAGATCCATACGACCTGCGCCGGAAGATAGCTTTCAAGCTTGCCCGCAACAAGGAGGATTATCGCCGCCGCAACCGCCTGGCGCGCCAGCGGCGATTCACGGACTGCTTCGATGACTTCCACCCGGACATAGTGTTCATCATGAACGGCGAAATACTCCTGCCGGAGACCCTGGACTATTTCCGCAGCAAGGCGCGCGTGGCGCTCTGGTGCTTCGACAGCGTGAAGCATATCCCTGCGATAGAGGGGCATATAGACCATGTGGACCGCTTTTACTGCTACGATCGCGGCGACGTAGAGCACTATGCCGCGCAGGGCAAGACGGCCTTTTTCCTGCCGCAGGCGGCATATATGGGGCCTGATTTCTACCGCCCGCTGGAAGGGGTCAGGAAAGATATAGACATCCTGTTCGTGGGCGATCTGTATCACTCCAAGCGCCGGCAGCAGTATATCCGGGGCGTGATAGAGGCTTTCCCGGATAAGAAAATCAAGGTGGTGGGCATCTACAAGCCGTGGTATAAGAATCCGCTCAAGGCGCTCCTGCGCGAGCGGCGCGACATCTATACCAACTGCAATGTCGCTCCCGAACAGGTCAACCGGCTTTACAACCGCGCCCGGGTGGTGCTCAACATCCACAACGAGCAGCAGAGCGACGGCGCCAATCCCAAGGTGTTCGAAATCTGCGCTGCCGGGGCCTATCAGCTTTGCGATGCCAACCCCTATATACGCTCGCTTTTTCCCGACGGGAGCGTCGGCCTCTACGACAGCCAGGAGCAGCTGCACAGTCTGATCCGCCAGGCGCTGGAGGGTGACATGAGCGAAAAAGCCGCCGCCGCCCACAGTATTGTGGCACAAAGGCACACTTTTGGCAATCGGGTAGAAAGTGTCCTGAAAGATTTGAATAATTAGCGATTATCATCGATATGAAAGAACTGTTCTTATTGCTGGCGCTGACTTTCACGCCAAGTGCAGAATACTATTCCGATGCCGACTATAAGGCCCTCTGGGCCAAGGTCGATGCTGCCCTGGAAGAAGGCCGGCCGCAGACCGCTGTCACTTATCTGACTCAGCTCGAGGCCCTTACGCAAAAGAAAGGCGACATACTTGAGCAGTACCGGGTGGTGAGCAAAAAATACGAGTGCCTCGCCAAATACAACTGGAAAGAGGCCAACAAGTATTACCCCACCTACAGGGACCTGGAGCAGAAACTCACCGGCAATCTGGACTTTTACATAGAGAAATATGCAGAGCATCCCCGCGCAGGCTGGCTGGTGCACCGCAAAATATTGCAGCTCAAGGGCGACGAAGACCGCAAGGTGGCACCCGCCGGAGAGCGCTACCGCCAGATACGCCGCATGTGCACCCTGGCCGCGGACGCATACCCGGCCGACAAGGAGCTGTTCGAGGAGCTGATACGGCAGATGGACTCCAAGTCCCTGTCTATGAGCTGCAAGAAGTTCTTTCTCTACCCCGGCGACACGCAGGAATATGAGTTCTACACCCGCAACGTCTCCGAGAGCGAGTTTCTGGTGTACCGCCTCGGCGACCGCTATCAGATGAGCAGCGAGACCGCCCTTGGGGCTGTGTCCGGCTATGGCAAGCTGGTGTCCAAGCAGAAGATGAGCTCCTACAAGGGCGACTACAACGTGGGCGAGAAGAGCAAGGTGGAGTTCTGCTTTGCCGAGCCCGGTATCTATCTGGTGGGCAACCGCGCCGGCGACGCCTGCTGCTCGGAACTGATATATGTGAGCAGCGTGGCCATGTCGGCCCGCAACGTGAACGGCAAAAACGAGATTTATCTGGCCGACGCCCGCAGCGGCAAGCCCTTCGATGCGGCTACCGTATATGCTTACAGCGATGAATTCACAGGCGCAGAAGACGCGCCGTTTACCAGCCGCAACATTTTCTCCCAGAAAGCCTATAAACTGGACGGCTTCACGCCCCTGACGCAGCAACTCTTTCCCAAGAAGGGCTATTCGGCCGATATCTTTGCAGAAGTCGATAATGACCGCTGGGCTCCGGCGGTGAACGTCTCTTCCGAGGCTGAGGTAAGGCGGGTGCGCTCCAGCGAGCAGGTGCACTACATCTACACCGACCGCAAGCTCTACCGCCCGGGCGACACGGTGCGCTTCAAGCTGATTGCCCTGACCACCAACTATGAGTCGGGCAAAGTGCTTTCCGGCAAAAAGATAAATGTCTCGCTCTATGCGCCCACGGCCAGCAAGGCAGCGGCGCAGCAGACGCTGACCACCAACTCCATGGGCTCTGCGGCCGGCGCGTTTATCCTGCCTTCCGGCGAGAAGAACGGCACCTGGCGCATCTCCACCGACCATGGCGGCGCCAGCATAGATGTCGAAACCTACAAGGACCCCAAGTTCAGG
>CACXHG010000182.1 GCA_902767355.1 uncultured Bacteroidia bacterium | reverse complement strand
TTGAGGGCGTATGCACCCAGCAACTGCTCGGCATCGCCCGTGAGTGCAAAGAACTTGTGGGACTCGGAGTCGATGACCCAGAGCCAGTCGGTGAGGGGGTCGTAGCTCAGGCCGGCTATCTCGGTGATGGCGGGATACATCTCCCTCAGGCCCTTTCTCCAGAGGATCTCGCCAGTAGCAAGATCGCAGAGGTAGAGGTACGAACCGGTCTGGGTGCCGATATAGACGAGATTGTCTTTGTAATAGGTGCAGCCCTCCGCTCCGGAATTGCCGAAACCTTTGGCATCGGCAATGTTGAAAAGGGATTCCACACCGCGGAAAGTGCTTGAGGCAACGATGTTTTCTACTCCTGCGGCGGGTATGCGGCACACTACGTTCGGCTCGCCGCCTATCAGGTAATCTCCGGTGTCGTAGTTATAGGACAGCCCTTCGGAATCTATCGACGAGCCGGTGGTAGTCCTGAGCGATGCCTTGCCGAGCACCTCGCCGGTGAGGGATATCTTGGCTATTTCGCCGCTGTCGCCCAGCCCCCAGAGGAAGTCGCCGCCGGCCGAGACGCACAGGCCGGACAGTTCGTTGAAGCTGACTGTCAGCCTGGAATAGGCACTTACTTCTGGCATGTGGGGCTTGGCTCCGCTGTAGGCCACAAGGGAAGATGTGATTTCTCCCAACTCGAGTTTGGTGCCGGCCTTGAGGTTCACGTCCTCGCCGTAGGTGTAGCTTGCCGTCCAGTTGTCGCCCTTGGCAAAATACAGGGTGAAGCCGCCCTTGAAGTTTATCCCGCCGGGAAACCACAAGTGTGTCGGGCTGCTGCCGTCAAGCGCTCCTTCGCGGAAGGGGTAGCCGTCGTCCTTGGGCTTTGCGGGAGTTACTTTCACCGAAGAGTATTCATTCTTGTAGCTGGAGTAGCGCAGTCCGGGGCGCTGTGCGCCGGCTATGATATAGCTGTCGTAATCTCCGGATATGCTGAATGAGATATAAGAAGATATATCTTTGAAACTAAAGTTGTTATCTATGAGATAGGCCTGTGCGAACAAGGTTTGGGTCTCGGCGAAATTGATTACCTGGCCTGTGAGTCCGTCCTCTTTCTGGGCTGCCTCGGCTGGCCATATGGCATACAGGGGGTCGGGGTCAGTCAGATACTTGAAAAGATCGCCGTCCAGAGCGACGCTGGCGGTCTTTCCGTCGGCGGAAATCTGACTGGCAGAGAGCGTGATTATCTGTGCCGCAGGTCCATAGCCGCCCTGCACCAGGATCTGGTCGCCGGCTTCCCATTTCCCTTTCATTGGCGATACGCTGAAAGTGTATGTGCCGGGTTTGGGTTTGCCGTCGTCCACAGGTTCATAAGACGTAACCGTGATATTGACTGTGGCCTCGGCAGCCGTGAATACCCCGTCCACGGCCTCTACTTTAAGGCTTATGGTAGTGGTGCCGGCTTTGATGCCTGTGACTTCGCCAGAAGGTGACACCTGTGCAACAGTTTCATCTGCAGAGCTGTAAATGATGGGAGCCGAAGAATTGGTGACGGCGTTCAGCATGCGACTCTGGCCTTCTTCCAGCGTCAGGTCTGCGGCGGAGACGGATGCCGGGACGGCCGTTTGCTCCGGAGTGGGGTTTGTGCAGGCTACGCAGCACGGGAAGTACAATACTGCAGCGGCAGTCAACAGGGCTATGATGGAGATTTTCTTCATAATCAAGTAAATTAAAGTGCCAGCTTGTAGCCTTCTTCTACAATACCGTCCGGGGCGACGACAAAGTATATGGGCGTAAGTTGCGCATCGAAAACAGCCGAAACGTTTTTGTCCAGGACAAACTCCCAGCCGGAGTCCTCGCCGGGCTGAAAGCCCGGACCGCACAGCACGGCAAGGTGATGTGCATCAGCCCAAAGCGGATCGGTGCCAAACTTGTCAAGGGCTGTGCGGCACGACGGGCAGGATGCATCCAGCACCAGCACCAGGGTGCGGCTGTCAAATGAATTGCGGCCCGGAACCACAGCCTTTTCGCCGGGCAGATTGTAGCCTATCCATTGTCGTTTGCGCAGCAGTGGCTCGCATTCTTCGCCAGTAAGGATTGCGTCAGAAACGAACCTTTCTACTGCCTTGCAGTAGATGCCGGCATTTCTGCAGGGTGAATAAAGGCTGTAAAAGGCAGCGTCGATCCAGTCGGCATAAATGTAATATGCCACGGTGTCTGTCCTGAGCCTGTCAAAAAGATTGTCCATGGCTGCCAGGGCCTCGGCTTCGGGTGCCTCGGCGGCCATTTCTGCAAAAGCGGCGAAGCGGTCTTCGCTCACGCGGAGGTCATTCTCCAGCAGGGGGACATTATTCCAGTAACCGCGAATACCAGATGCCTGGCACCCCGAAAGGAATGCCAGGCACAGGAAAAGTATCGCGGAATGCTTCATCCGTTATTTGTTGGTATGGATTCTCATCAGATAGCCCCAGCCGTTGCCCATCTCTTCGTCGATAGAGCTGTTGGGAACGTTGGAGAACTCGTCCCAGCCGTTGCTGTAGAAGCGGATACCTGTCTGGAAATCATCGCCCATGGGCATTGGCACGGAGCTGCCGTTTGCAGCCTCGTTGAATTTGGCGCGGTCTATAGCGATTTCATACTCTGTACCGGCTCCCTTGCCCGTTACAAGTCCGTTCTCGGGCTCCAGAAGTGACTTCCATTTGCCGTCGATTCTCTGGTGAAGTGTGCCGTCGAAGTCCACAAAGGCACCGCCGTCCACAAACCTACCTTCGATGATGAAGTCATATCCTTCGAGGAAGTAGCTGGTGTAGCCGGATGTGTACTCACCGTCGGTATTGATGCAAAGGCGCAGGTGCATTTCGGGGGTTTCTGCGGCCATTGCGTCAGCAAGAGACTCTTCGTCAAACTTGATGTAATAGAAGACAGTCTGCGCGTCGGCGTAGCAGCGGATTTCCTTTACTCCCTCCCACGGTGCATCGGGGTCGCTGACGCTCTTTGTGAAAGTGCCGGTTTCCAGTTTGCTCCAGTCGGAGAAATCGGCGTCGATCTCGATGGAAGAAGTTGAAGGTGTAGGGGGCTCATCTTCCTTGGCGGTTACAGTCACCTTGATGGTCTTTTCGGCTGCCTTGAACTTGCCTTCCACTGCGGCAACTTTGAGGGTGATGGTGGTGTTGCCGGCTTTCACTCCGGTCACTGAGCCGGCAGCGGAAACTGTGGCGACGGAAACATCGGCAGAGGCGTAGGTAATCGTGGCAGAAGAGTTGGTGGTGGCGCCGATCTGTACGGTCTGACCTTCTTCTACGGTAACGTCGCCGGCGCTGATGGTGGCGTCAACGGCCTTATCCTCTTTCTGGCAAGAGGCCAGCCCAATCATGGAGATGATTGCCAGTAATGATAGAACTTTCTTCATAATGGTTGGTTTATTTATAAGAATGATATTTATGATCTAAAGAGTGAAACTGTAGAGGGTATTGAATCCTGTGGATTCATCCCAGGTGCCTTCGTTTGCAAGGCGGATGGAGAAAAGCGGATTATTATGTATTGTCTCGCAGGGGTCGGGGAGGTTGAGCGACAGGGTGTACTGCCCCGAAAGCCCTGAAGGCAGGTCTATAGTCTGTTCTATGGTAGTTGTTTCGCCCGGCATCCAGAAGCGCGGGTCGGAATCTATCTTGTAACTAGCCGCAATGCTGCCGTCCTTGTCTGTCAGCACAAACTCTGCATCGCGGGGGTTCATGACGGAGGCGAAGCCGTCGTTGCGTATTTTAAGGACAATCTTGAACGCTTCGCCCGAACGGGGAGCCTCGGTGAACTGTCCTTCTTCCAGAACGAGCCGGTAGCCCAGCCTCTTCTGGATTTCTTCCATGCAGCCCTCTGTTCTCCAGCGTTTGAGCACGCTGGGGTGATAGCCGAGGTTGAGGTAGGTGAAATGCTGTGCTGCAAGGTCTTTCAGGGCGCCTTTGTATTTTTCGGTCCCGTCGCAGTGGCAGTACTCTGCCAGTTCGCAGGACTCTCCGCCCATGATGGTATATTTGGTCTCGGCTTCCCAGTACTGGCGGTCTTTAGTGCCGACAAATGTACCCACGTCGTTGGCGCTGGACAGATAGCAGTCGTTGTGCCCGCCAATGCGTGCCTTGGCGGTGGGAAGGTGGGCTTCTGCGCGGGTTATGGTGTCTTCCAGGGAGAGCCCGAAAAGCCTCATCTTATAGCCCGGGGTGCGGAGCTCTATCTGGCGGCTTTCCGGTATGGCGGCCAGAAGTGCATCTACCAGGGCTTTCCGGTCTGAAGTGGCGCCGAAATGATCGGTATAATACCATTCGCCCCAGCTGCCTATAAAGCCGGCCTGGACCACGAAAATCACATCGTAGTATTCACGAATGATGGGTGTGACTTGCTCCAGATGTCTGTGTACCTGCTGGGTCGTTGCATCCCAAGGTTTGTCTTTGGCATCGAAGCCATTGGAATAGGCGAAACGAAGGATGCACTTCATTCCGCCGTCGCGGAGCGACTGGAATTTTTTACGTATGGTCTGAAGATACTCTTCAGAGACATCAGTTTCTACATAGTCCGTGAGGTAGAATTCCAGCAGATACAAGGAGCGGCCTTGCTTGCGTGAAGCCTTTATTACGGCATCGGCAATGCCCTGCCCGGTTGCAGAGTGGGTCTCGGACGCCTGGTAGAAACCGCGTTCAGGATTCGGGAAATCCTCGTCGGAAACGGTGTAAGTGACTGTTTCCAACTTCTCTTGAGGTTCCACTGGGTCGGGATTCTTGTTGCAGTTAGCAGCCATCAAGGCCGGGAGGGCAGCTATAAGGACAATTCTGCAGAAATGTTTCACGGCTATCATTTTTTGAAAAACCATAGGCAGGTCCAAACGGGCTCTGCCTATGGTTAGCATTAATAAAATGATTATTTCTGAGTAGTAATCGTCAGGGAGTTGACAACGCCGGATGCATTATCTTCACTAGGGGCTACGCTGGGCAGAACGCCTACAGACTCCCAGTTCTGCTGAATGTCGAAGCCGATTGAGAATACATCTGCAACGGGATAACCGGCGTCTTTGAGCATCGAACGATCAAGCTTGAACTCGTATTTGCCCTCTATGCCGGCACCTTCGCCAAGGCCCGAACCAGAATCGATCAAGTTCGGTTCGCCACTCCAAGACCAACCTGAACCATTGGGCTCTCCAACCCAATATTGTACAAGCGGGTCATAGCTGACTATAATACCCTCTGAGCCGTCATAAATCCAGCCCTCAAGAAGCAACTCAGAGCAGGCATCTGCAAATTCGTCGCCATAACCGCCGGTTGTAGCATCGCCATCGGTGTTGATATAGCAGTGGAAAGGAGTAGAATCTACGGTGCCGTCAATAGCGTCGGGGTCCCACTCAAAGTAAACATAGATGTACTGAGGGTCAGCATATACCTTGCAATATGTAAGTGCAGGATTGGTTGCATCTTCGTCTCCATAGAACTGAGAGAAAGTACCTTTGGCGAGTGCTGCCCAGTCAGCAAAGTCGCCGTCTATCTTGATGGCCGAGCCGGAGGGACCGGGGGTAGGCCCAACTTCTTTTGCGGTAACTGTAGCTTTGATGGTCTTTTCGGCTGCCTTGAAAGCGCCTTTCACTTCAGCGACCTTCATGGTGATGTTGGCGGTACCGGCCTTTACACCGGTAACAGTACCGTCGTTGGCGACGGTTGCAACGGCTGTGTTGTCAGACGCATAGGTGATGGTAGCGGAAGAGTTTGTGCTGGCATTGATCTTCACGGTGCTGCCTTCTTCTACGGTCACGTCAGAAGCAGTGATGGTAGCCACGGCTGCTTCTTTCGCACATGAAACGAGCCCGATAATGGCGAAAATCGCCAAAAGAGATAGGGTTTTTTTCATAATGATTTGATTAAAAGGTTAGTTAAATTGGTTTATAGCTTATATGTAATTATCTGGGATTCTGCTCTATACCGGCAGAGTTGATTTCGTCCTGGGAGATGAGCATGGCAATCCTGATGTCGTCCGGCTGGATGATTTCCCATGTGTGATAGCCGACATAGCGGCGGTCCATGGCCAGTTTGTTGCGGAACACGTCAAAGTAGCGGT
>CACXHG010000181.1 GCA_902767355.1 uncultured Bacteroidia bacterium | reverse complement strand
GCTTCGCCGGCCATGGAAAACAGGTCCAGTTGCACGGGGGCGGCGGCCTCGCCGGCAGGCTCTTCCATCTCCAGGTTCAGGTAGCTGCGCAGTAGTATGTCCGTCTTGTGGTTAAGTTCGGGATTGAGCAGATAGTGCATCAGTTCTATGTCCCTGAGCACGCCTTCCAGGCTGCAGTCGGCCTTTGAGAGCTGGTGCATGGTTTCCTTGAGGCCGTGGCCGCACTTGATAATGGAGCTATCTTCCAGCAGCGCTTTGGCCTCGGTGGCGGTGCAGCAGGCATAGCTGTTGCCGCAGGCGAGTATTATCTCCTGCGTGCCGGCGCCGACCGCCAGCATTTTGCTCTCGCGGGCGAGGGCGGCAATCTCTGCCAAAGTGGCCTTGCTGCACTCCAGGTATCTGCTCGTGGCCGCCGGGGTGGCGCTCCCGTCGCCTTCGGGGAGCATCTTCACTAGGCTGGGGAATTCATATCTGTCGAAGAGTTCGCGCACTCTGCCGTTGCAGCTGGCCGTGAGCCGCAGCTGGTCCAGGCTTACGTCCAGGGGGATGTCGTCCTTTATGGTCACCAGGAATTTGCTCATTGCGATATGGTCGCGGGCCGCCTCAAAATTCTCGCGCAGCTTGGGCGTGAGCTCGTCCAGATGGGCATAGATGTTCTCTACGCTGCCATATTTGCCCACCAGCTTTTTGGCGCCGACCTCACCTACGCCGTTTACGCCGGGCACATTGTCGGAGGCGTCGCCCCAGATGGTCAGGATGTCGATCACCTGGCGGGACGACTGTATGCCGTAGTTCTCGCAAACGGCGGCCTCGTCCCACACCGTGTCCTCGCCGCCGGCCTTGCCAGGCTTATACTGGAAAATGTTGCCGTGCACCGCCTGCCCGAAGTCCTTGTCCGGCGTGACCATATACACCTGCATATTCTCGCCGGCAAACTGACGGGCTGCTGAGCAAATCACGTCGTCGGCCTCGAAACCGGGGCGCATCAGCACCGGAATCTGCATGGCTTCCATCAGCTCGCAAAGCGGCTCAAGTGCCTGGTGCACAAGCTCCGGCGCCTCGCTGCGGTTGGCCTTGTAGGGCGGATAGGCCTCGTGGCGGAAAGTGGCGGCATGAGGGTCGAAGGCCACCGCCAGGTGCGTCGGCTTCTGCTTGGAGATAATCTCCAGCAGATACTTGGTGAATCCGTATAATATGGAGGTGTCCTCTCTCTTGGAGTTGATCATGGGGCGGCGCAGGAATGCATAGTACATCCTGAAAATGAGCGCGTGCCCGTCAATTAGAAATAGCTTGTCCATCCCGACAAAGTTAACGATTATATTTTTTATCTTTGCGCCCTGCAAATTGTAAAAACAAACAAATAAATTTAATAAAAATGCGTAGAAAAATCGTAGCTGGCAACTGGAAGATGAATACTACTGTTGCCGAAGGTGTTGCACTGGCAAAAGAGATTGCCCAGAATATGAATCAGGTCCCCGCAGACGTGCAGTTGGTGGTTGCTCCGCCGTTCGTGCATCTGACAAGCGTTGGCGAAGCCATCAAGGGCAGCAGAATCGCCCTCAGCGCGCAGAACTGCGCCAATCAGCCCAAGGGTGCCTATACCGGTGAGGTTGCAGCAAATATGCTCGCAGGCATCGGTTGCCAGTTCGTAATCCTCGGCCACTCCGAGCGCCGTCAGTACTACGGCGAGACCAGCGCTACTCTGGTAGAGAAAATGGCCCTCGCTCTCGAAAACGGCCTTCAGCCTATCTACTGCGTAGGTGAGATGAAAGACGAGCGTCTGGCAAACAAGCATTTCGATGTTGTCAAGGCTCAGATAGAAGAAGTCCTCTTCGGCCTCACCCCCGAGCAGATGGGTCACGTTGTCATCGCCTACGAGCCCGTCTGGGCCATCGGCACCGGCCTGACCGCCACCAGCGAGCAGGCAGAGGAGATCCACGCTTTCATCCGCAAACTCCTTGCAGACAAATTTGGCAAGCAGATAGCCGACGACTGCACCATCCTCTACGGTGGCAGCTGCAAGCCCTCCAATGCCAAAGAACTCTTCGCCTGCCCCGACATCGACGGCGGCCTGATCGGCGGCGCTTCTTTGAAGGCAGCGGACTTTATCGCCATCGCACAGAGCTATTAGACTGGGGCGCTACCCCAAGCCCTCGTTCGCTGCAAAGCTCAACCGGAGCTTCGCCACCTCGCCCACGAACTTTGGGCTGGAGTGTAAGATGCTGAAAATGAGTAGATAATAATAGTTTACCCCTCCCGAATCGGAGGGGTAACTTTTTATAAAGCATTGAGTAGCAGAAAAGTATATTCCAGCATTTTTTGCTATTTTGCAACAAATGCCTACCTTGCCACAAGTTATGACAAAGGATATCTATTTTGCAGGAGGGTGCTTCTGGGGTACGGAGCATTTCTTCCATAATGTGACGGGGGTGCGAGCTGCCGTCAGCGGCTATGCCAACGGCCGCACTGCCGATCCGAGCTACGAGCAGGTATATACCGACACCACCGGTTTTGCCGAGACGGTGAAGGTGAGCTACAATCCCGACATCGTCTCGCTGGAGAGCCTGGTGGATTTGTATTTCTGCATAATAGATCCGCTGAGCGTGAACCGTCAGGGCGAGGATGCCGGCACACGCTACCGTACCGGTATATACTATACGGATGCATCGGATCTGGCGCAGATAGAGCCGATGTTCGCGAGGGTGGAGAAGGCTTGCGGGAAGCCTCTGGCGGTAGAGCTTAAACCACTTGAAAACTTCTATCCTGCAGAGGAATACCACCAATGCTACCTGGACAAGAACCCGGACGGCTATTGTCACATTCCCCGCAAGGCTTTCGCCTATTTAAAACTCTATCAGGATATACGCTTTTTTTTGGGCGACGAGCCCGAGGCCCTGTCCCGGATGGCCAACATTGCCGCTTTTATCAAGGAACAGATGCCGCACCACTGGGTGGGATTCTATCTCGTCAAGGGGCAGAATCTTGTGCTGGGCCCGTTCCAGGGGCCGCCGGCCTGCTTCTCGATTCCCTTCGGCAAAGGTGTCTGCGGCACGGCCTGGCAGCGGGGCCAAACCGTGGTGGTGCCGGATGTGGAAGCCTTCCCGGGCCATATCGCCTGCAGCAGCCTCACAAAGAGCGAGATAGTGGTGCCGGTGGCCTCCGGCGGCGAGATAACGGCCGTGCTGGACATCGACAGCGTGCAGCCCGATGCCTTCGACTCTACTGATGTGCTTTGGCTCGAAAAGATTGCGGCCTTAGTCTGAAACAGACATAATCTGGCAGGCTGCTACAGCATCTGTTTCCAGTTGCCGCTGTAGTAGGCGTGGTTCAGACGCCTCAGACTCTCGCTGTCGCCTGTGCGGATAAACCTGTCTTCCAGGTCTTTGTAGATGTAGAACTGCAGCCACCAGCCGTTGTGGTATCTCTCGCGCAGGCTGTGGGCGTCCTGCAGCTTGGCGTACCAGTGAAGTTCGAGGCCATATTTGCCGGCCACCTTGCGGGCAGCCTGGGCGCGACGCCACATGCCGTCGGAAACCTTGCGGAACAGGCGGATGTAGTCCTTATATTTCATCTTGGATACGTCCAGGACCTCGCAACTGTCGTCCAGTCCGAGCTCTGCCAGAGAGACTCTGACTTCGTAGTTGTGGTCGCCGTCCAGGTCGTATTGGATGCAGTCCAGAAAACCGTTGCCGTTCTCGTCCAGATACTCCACGGTGGCAAAGCGCCCGGGGGCAGTGTTCTGCCAGCTGCGGTTGAAGCCCTGAAAGTATCTGGTGTTCTGGTCTATACGCCATGCTCCTCGCTCGGCGCCGTAGAGGTGGATGCGTCCGTCGAAGCGGCCAATATAGATGTTGCCGCCGCCGGAGAAATCCTCGTCCCACTCGCCGCGGTCGCCGCTTACATCGGCCTGGGGGTTATTGTCCAGGCCGCCCTGATTGGAGCCGATCTTGAAAGCATCCACATTGTCGTATAGCTCTACGCGCTCCCAGCGGCCGCAGTCGTCGTCTTCGTCCCAGGCGAAAATGGCTCGCTGCCACTTGCCGGCAAAGCCCACTTTGAAAGCCTGCTTGCGGTCGGGGTAGATCAGTTCGGTGAGCAGGCGGTAGCGGGCGTCCGGGAAAAATTTATCGGCCTCGGGCATGCCGCGCATATTCCGCAGCGGGTGCGACAGATTGCGGTAGTCAATGGCCTTTTCGCCCCTGTAGCAGAGAGTCATGTCAAAGTCGAAGTCGTTGCCGGCGGCGTTGTCGTTGTCCATGTCGATGCCCATCGAGAACCAGTGCATCCAGCCCTGGTGCTGCATCAGGTCGAATCCGGCTGCCTCGGCCGCCTTGTCGGCCAGCTGACCGTCGCAGAAGCGCACCGCCATCTCGCTCAGGCCGTCGCCGTCGCAGTCATAGAAGATGAAGAGGTTTTCCCACTGATAGCGCAGGTCCTGCAGCTGCTCGGGCATGCGGTGGGTCTTCAGGAAAGTGGAGTTGCCGCTGTAGTCGGTATAGAAGTCGCTGATGCCGTTCTTCTCCCAGCACAGCAGTTCCATAGCGTTCCAGTCGAAATAGTTGAACACCCCGTCGCCGTCGTCATCCAGCACATACATAAAGTCGCGGGTGTTGCGGCCGCAGTGGGGATAGTTGATAATCAGCTGCAAATCGGCGCGGCCGTTGCCCGTCTGGTCGGCATATTTTATCACAAGGTCATAGATCCCGTCCTTGTTGCGGTCCAGCAGCAGGCAGTCGTTCACGGTGTCGCCCTCCCTGTCGCCCTCCTTCATGTTGCCGTCTTCGTCCAGCCACAGCAAGGGGATGTCGCCGTGGATATAGCTTTTGACGGCATCCTGGCGGCCGTCGCCGTTGAGGTCCATGAATTCCGGCCTTTCGCCGACGGGGATGCGCAGGGGCATGATCTGCTTGCCCTGGTTCCAGTAGCCCTGGGCGCCGGCAGCCAGGCAGAGAAGCAGAAATGCGCAGATAGCGGTGAATTTTTTCATATAGTTCAGGTGTTTAAAGGCCTGTGTAGGTGCTGGGCGAAATGGCCCGCAGCTCTGCCTTGACGCTGTCGCTCACTTCGAGGGTGTCTATGAAGCCGGCGATGGTCTCGCGGCTGATGTGCGCTCCGGTGCGGGTGAGGGCCTTGAGCGTCTCGTAGGGGTTGGGATAGCCTTCGCGCCGCAGTATGGTCTGGATGGCCTCGGCCACCACAGCCCAGTTGTCCTCCAGGTCGGCGGCCAACTTGGCTTCGTTCAGTATGAGTTTGCCCAGGCCCTTCTTCAGGGAGGCGAGGGCAATCACACTGTGCGCCAGGGGCACGCCCACGTTACGCAGCACGGTGGAGTCGGTTAGATCGCGCTGCAGGCGGCTTATCGGCAGCTTCTCGGCCAGATGGCGATAGATGGCGTTGGCCACGCCAAAGTTGCCTTCGGCATTCTCGAAGTCGATGGGGTTGACCTTGTGCGGCATGGCCGAAGAGCCCACTTCGCCTGCCACAACCCGCTGGCGGAAGTATTCCATGGAGATGTACTGCCAGATGTCGCGGCACATGTCCATAAGTATGGTGTTGATGCGCGCCAGGCAGTCGAACAGCGCGGCCAGATTGTCGTAATGCTCTATCTGGGTGGTGGGCCAGGAGCGCTTCAGACCCAGGTTCTGCTCCACGAAGCGGTCGCCGAAGGCCTTCCAGTCTATGCCGGGATAGGCCACGTGGTGGGCGTTCATATTGCCGGTGGCGCCGCCGAACTTGGCAGGGTAGGGAAGCGCGGCGAGCTGCCTGCGCTGCTCACAGAGGCGGGCGGCGAACACGCCGAATTCCTTGCCCAGGCGGGTGGGGGACGCCGGCTGGCCGTGGGTGCGGGCCAGCATGGGCACATCTTTCCACTCCTGCTCAAAGCCGCGGACTTTGCCTATAATCTCGTCCAGCTGAGGCAGATACACATCGGCGATGCCCTCTTTCAGAGACAGCGGCACGGCGGTGTTGTTGATGTCCTGCGAGGTGAGGCCGAAGTGTACGAATTCTCCGTAGCGGGCGTCGATGCCCAGCTCTGCGAACTTTTTCTTTATGAAATATTCCACGGCCTTCACGTCGTGGTTGGTGGTTTTCTCTATCTCCTTGACAGCCTGGGCGTCTTCCAG
>CACXHG010000180.1 GCA_902767355.1 uncultured Bacteroidia bacterium | reverse complement strand
GGCAGGGCCGAATGGTGGAATCCCGTAGATGGCACCATCAAGTCTCTTAGAACCAAAGGATGGGGACGAATGAAAACAATCACCCTTGATCTGGAACGAGCAGAAAGCGGTTTTGTCGTTTTCCGGGGACGATCTTCCAGGCCTGTGGCCTCTCGGACAAGGGCTTTCGAAGAAAAACGGCGTCTGACAAGCATCAAATTGGAAGACTGGCGTGTAAGCTTTCCGGAAGGATGGGGAATTATTGGTGGTCCGATTACTCTTGATGACCTGAGGCCGTGGAAGGATCTTGACCTTGGAGACGAGGGCAAAGCCTTCTCCGGGACTGCTACCTACGAGACTCGCTTTGAAGTAAATAAAGATCTGATTGGGAAAGAAATGGTATTGAATCTCGGTAACGTAGAAATGATTGCGGATGTGATAGTAAACGGGAAGAGTGCCGGCGTCCGCTGGACACCCCCTTACCGGATGGATATCAGCTATTTGATTACCGAAGGAAAGAATACCCTGACTGTTTATGTGACAAGCACCTGGTACAACCGTCTGGCCTACGATGCGTCCCAACCGGAACCACTCAGGAAGACTTGGACAATCGCCGGACCTGAAGCCGGCAGTCCATTACACGATTCAGGCCTTCTCGGCCCCGTGTCCATTGACGTGTTTAATTGATTTTAATCCAGCCGAATTCCCACCCGCCCAGAGAGGGAATATCCAAAATGACATCAGTGCCTTCGAATTTGGCCTTGAGCCAGATGTCGCGTTTCCCCGGTCGCTTCCATACATACTTCTTCGGTAGGCGATCATCATACGTTCCGAGGGGGCGTATGCGAAGTTTCAAGTGCTCCTCTTCTGCGAGAGAACAAGACAGTAGCGATACGGAGCGAAGCCGTCCCTGTGTGTCCGACCGTGGAACTATTGCAACTTGGGCAACACTTTCCAAAACTGCTTGAAGGGTGTTCCCGGAGGCCCAGTCAAATACCTGCGACAGTACAAGTTGCTCGGCACCGTTAATGTCGGAATTGAACGACGGTACTACGGCAATTCTCCTTCCGCTTCCGGATATTTTCAGGGCGATTTGATTCCACGCTCTCTGTAGCCTTGCGCCATCTATCGTTACATCATCAATTATTGGCGGGGACACATCCAGATATCCTTCCAGTAGACCACGCTGCGCCCATTGACTCCATGTATGCGCATCGGTAACAATATTCTTCCGAGTTAGCAGTTCGGAAGTCTCCTGATCGTTCATACCTGCGGCACATTCGTTATCGACCATCAATACAGGACTGAGAGGATCTTCCGGCGCAAAAGGAAGCCCCAGATGCGCAATCCCGAAAGCGGTATTGCCAGCGTTGGTATATGTCCAAGCCCATGGACGTTCTTCTGGCCGGACATTTCGTACGCACAAGTTGGGGCTCATATAAGGATCGATTCCGGTCGGCATTGCATTCAAGTTGAAGTCGGCATAATCCTTGGCAAAGGGTTTCAGCTCAGCAAGCGACTTAAAATAATGGCTTGCGTACCAATCCATAGGTTCTTCTGCTGAACAAATAATGGCATAACTCATCTGTGTCGCACCCATTGCAAGGTAATAAAGTGTCTCCAGACAGACTCCTTGTGCGGACTTCCCGGTCGCCTTGTGCAAGTATCCTTCAACCTCAGGCGCGATTTCTACGACATCATCCGGCAGCCGCCGTATTTCACGGGCTATCTCCAAGCCCTTTTTTAATATGCCTCTTGGTGATGCATCGCTGTAGAACAATTCTCCCGGCCGGACAGGAGGAACGAGACCGGTTTCTTCTTCCATCGCCTTCAGCATAGGAATCCAGTCCCATCCCTCAAGCATATTGTGATGGAAATAATTGTGTTGAAGCCCGACCCTGGTCCCCGGAGATACTTTGTGAACACTTAGGGCAATTACTCTTGCCAAATTGGCCAGGCTTTCCTGTCCAAAGGCAATCCACTGGCGTCGCAGAGTTCCTTCTCCGTCATTTCGGTCCAATGCTTCAACAAGTGCCTCCCTGTTAAAATCATATCCGTATTCATTGTTGAAAAGAGAGATGCACGTTTCGCAGAAGCATCCCTCCATTGCCGGTGGATGCTGCGACATCCTCATATCATCATCCAGATACAAGCTGTATGGTTGGCAAGCCTTTGCATATGGGACGAATGCCTTTTCCATAAAGGCCAAATATGCCTCCTGCCGTGGGCAGTTGACCGACATAGTCTTTTCTCCGTTTGCCCCCACCATTGTTCCCCAATGGATGGTGGAATCTTTTTGATAGCCATCTGGACTAAATACAGTTGCGCTGTCGCCGTGGCCAATCACAACTACTTGAAGGGATGGGATGATGCCAATTCTGCGAAGACGGTCTGCTATAATACCCATCTGGGTAGCCGATGAATCGTGAAATGCAAGACATCTGGTTGCGGGAAGACTTCCGCAGAACCACACTTCGTCACAGAAATCATATTGAAGCAATGCGTCAATCAGTTGCTGCGAGAGTTCCGGATCCATATGATGCTCCGGCCATAATCTTATCATCATACGAAACAAAGAGGTGTCTCTATGATTATGTCCGGCAGCATATCCATTGACAGTCATTGTCAATGCGATAAATACAAGGATGCCAATGCGTAAAGGTCTTCGGACAAGCATATTCATAGTTATTTCACTTCAAAGATATCGCAGTTGCCGGGAGTGAGAATAAACAACTGGTCATAGGCTTGGGCAGGAACGCTTGTGCCGTCAAGCCGCACCAATTGCACACAGTCGTCGGTTTGGATTTGCACGCGCCACTCTTCTGCAGGACTGGTGTTGACAAACATTACAAAGTGACGATTCCCGTTTTTGATTTCAGAGACCAATCCGCATCCTTTCTCGCTTTGTATCTTGGTAAAATGTGAAGGGAGTTGCGTTAAGGGGTGGGTGCCAACGGGGACGGTTTCGGCTATGTGACTGACTCGCTTTACGGTGCAACCATCCCATACGAAGGCACGCTTCTGAATCTCTTCGTTGATCTGACGTACCAGTTCATAAACAGGGGAACGATGGCCGTCGATTGTGATGGGCGCCTGATGAAAATCCCATTGCTCAGTACCTGGATTCCAATAGGTGAAGTATTGAAGCAGTTGTGCACCATATGCCAAGTTGCTGTACATCTGCAATCGCAAATGGTCGATAGTGGGGATAGGGTAAGGACCATGGGCAGTGGCTAAGGCAAACGCCCAGAAGGGCTTACCTGTACGTCTGCATTCGGCACTGATTAGTTCCAAATTGTCATACCAAGAAGGACTGAGTAAACAATGATCGGGGCCAATGTGAACCGGGTAATAGTCGAAGGATAATTGCGGAAGATTCACTTTCTTATTAAACAGCTCTAAGTGCTCTACATATGCGTCATGCCCGAAAGCATGTACGGGCAATAAGTTCAAATAACAAGGATGTATGCTATCAACACTATAGATGCGGCTAGCCCATTCGCCAATAGCATCCAGCGAATCGTTGCCGGGCTCGTCACAGAGAAAATAGCCGCCCAATCCCGGATGATTCATTACTTTTTCGACTGTCTCTTCAGGTGCTGTCTTCAACTCGGGGCACATGAAAATTGATTTCATACCCACTTGGGCACAAAGATCAAGTGCCTGTATGGCATCCTCGTAGCTATAAATATGTGCGAAAGAAAAGTCGAATCCTGCCTCACGCATCTCGCGATAATGTTCAAGGGTAGCGTGTTCGCCGGGAGGAATACTATACCATCCCAGAATGGGTATATGAGGAACGGCTTTTTCTTGTTTGTTTGGGGAGCAAGCAGCGGCAAGGCAACAACATAATAATAGGATAAGCTTCTTCATAAGAATAGTGTAATTGACATCATAAAGAGTCTGTTATTCTCCAAATATACTCTCCTGGAACGACAGATTATCATGCCCTATAGTAATTGCAACGCGATGTGCGCGCAAGCCTCGGCGTCGGCCAGGGCGTGGTGATGATGCCTCAGGTCGAAGCCGCAGGCTTCTGCCACCGTATGGAGCTGGTGATTGAGAAGACACTGGCCGAAATGCCTGCGGGAAGCGGTCAGCGTATCTAAGAATACGTAATCCGGATAATCCATCCGATATACACGGAAAACCGACTTGAGGCACCCTTCGTCAAAGCGGGAGTTGTGTGCCACCAAAGGCAGGCCTTCAATCAGCGGTTCGATCTTTTCCCAAACGAAAGGGAAAACCGGAGCATCCTCGGTATCCTCCGGGCAGAGGCCGTGGACCTGTTGGCATTGAATACCGCGTGGACTATGCACCCGATATCCTACGCTGATGATAACATCGAGGTCATAGAGTGTTGTCGGCCTATACTTTGAGAGGGTATTATGCAAAAAAGTGCATATTACTTTCTTCAAGTTCTCCTTCGTTAAAGGCATTCTTAATGTGTCTTGCAATAACGGATTGGTCTTTTTCGGGGGCGGTTTTGTGAAATAGTGTTTTCCATATCTTGTAATGCTTTAAGGTGTGTTCAACCGCTCCGCGCAGTGTTTGCGCAGATTGTTGCAACCATATTTCCCATTACAAGATCCGGGATCGGCTTTGGCGGCAGTGTCAGAAAAGACACCATCCTAATTATGGGCCCCCTGGTGCAGGGTAGTTACGCTTTTTTCCGCAACCAGCCGTATATCCCGTTCAAGAGATGTGCAAATATAAGAAATAGTTTCCTCCAAAAAACTTTATCTTTGTGGCATAAACCCTTCTCCGGCGATGGTAAAGAAGCTTTTCTGTCTGGTCTTTGCGGTGGTGCTGATTGCGCCGGCGGCGGTGTTCGCGCAGAACAACGTCCAGCGCTATGTGGATGCTTCGCTAAAGACCGACACCCTGCTGCAGAATGCGGCCGTGTCGCTGCTGGCGGTGGACAGCCGAGGCAGGACCCTGGCGCAGTGGAACCCGGACCAGCCGCTGGTGACGGCTTCTACCATGAAGACCATCACCGCCGGGGTGGCACTGGATGCGCTCGGGCCGGACTTCCGCTTTGAAACCAGGCTTGCCACGGCCGGCAGCACAGACGAAGACGGCATTCTGCACGGCGACCTCTATATAATAGGGGGCGGCGATCCCACACTGGGCTCCAAAAGCGAGATAGCCGAGGATATAAATCTGGTGTTTGCCAAATGGGCCGATGCCCTGCGCGGCGTTGGAATCACGGCGATAGACGGCCGGGTGATTGCCGACGACGGCTTTTTCGGCGACGAAACCGTCCACGACAACTGGTGCTGGATAGACTATGGGGCCGATTATGGTAGCAGCCCCAGCGGCCTGTCCTACTGCGAAAACCTGTCGTTTTACCGGGTCGAACCCGGCTTGGCGGAAGGCAATCCTCTGGCAATTACGCCGGTGGAGTCTGTCTATTCGCGGATGGACCTACGTCAGGATGCCGTAACGGGCCCGGAGAGAAGCGGCAACAAGCTTAACTACTATGCCAGCGACCTGTCGCCGGTGGGGCGCTTTACCGGGACCTATGCCCTGGACCGCAGGGTGGACACCATAGCCGTGTCCAACAGGTTTGCCGCCCTGACCTGTGCAGAAGCCTTCGCCAGTTATCTGGCTTCGGGAGGAGTATCCTCGTCGGGGGCCGCCGCGGGCAGCGCTCCGGACAGCGCGCAGACGGTGTTGATAAGCTATTCCCCTTCGCTTCGGACGATATGCGGCGAGATGCTCAAAAAGAGCAACAATTTTTTTGCGGAAGCCCTTTTCCTGACCCTTGGCCGCCAGCTGACCGGGCAGTCAAACTACAGCAAAACGGCCTCTGCGGTAGAGGAATATATAGCGGCGGCTGGCTGTCGGACCACCGGCCTGAGGCAGGACGACGGCAGCGGCCTGAGCCGGCAGAACTTCGTTTCGCCCCGATTTTTCTGCAATTTTTACCGAATAATGCAAAAGAGCAATATATTTGCTCCGTACTTGGAGGCTTTCCCCACGCCCGGAGGTGAGGGCACGCTCAAATATGTCCTTTCCAGAGAGCCGCAGCAGCTCCGGGGCCGCATCCACTGCAAGAGCGGTTCGATGACCGGGGTGCGCTGCTATGCGGGCTACGTAGAGACCTCCGGCGGCGAGATGCTGAGCTTTGCCATAATGGTAAACAATTATGACTGCCCCACCAGGGCCATACAGCCCAAGATAGAAGGCTTTTTGAAACAACTGGCACTATACGAAAGACAATAAAACCAAATAGCTATGCTGACATTTTCAAAGAAGGCGCTTGCAATGCCCTATTCCCCTATCAGAAAACTTATTCCCCTGTCAGACGAAACCGCCAAGAAAGGAATCAAGATTTACAGGCTCAATATGGGCCAGCCAGACCTGGATTCCCCCAAGGTGGCCCTGGATGCAGTAAGACAGAACAAGCTTTCTATAATATCCTATCCCAACTCGCTGGGCGATCTGCCCCTGCGCGAGGGTATGGTCGGATATTACAAGGGTCTGGGCATTGACGTGGAAACCAAGGATATAATCGTGACCCACGGCGGCAGCGAGGCCCTTCAGATTGCCATTGAGGCCATCTGCGACCCTGCCGACGAGATAATAGTGTTCGAGCCTTTCTACACAAACTACAACACCTTCTCCATAATGTTCGACGCCAAACTGGTGCCCATCACCACCAGCATAGAAGACGGCTTTGCACTGCCGCCGATGGGCGAGGTGGAGAAAGTCATCACGCCCAGGACCAAGGCCATCCTGATCTGCAACCCGGCCAACCCTACCGGCAAGCTCTACAGCGAAGAGGATGTGCGCCAGCTCTGCAGCATAGCCAAGAAGCACGGCCTGTTTATCATTGCCGACGAGGTTTACCGCGAGTTCTGCTACACCGACAAGCCGCACTTCTCGTTCATGCAGGTGCCGGACATGGAAGACAACATCATCCTCGTAGACTCCGTTTCCAAGCGATACAGCATGTGCGGCGCCCGCGTGGGCTTCATAGTGTCCCGCAACAAGGAGTTCATGCCGCTGGTGCTCAAATATGCCCAGGCACGCCTGTGCTGCTCCAAATGGGGCCAGATTGCCGCCCTGGCTGCCCTGCAGACTCCCCAGGAATATTTCGACGAGGTCAAGAAAGAATACCTCAAGCGCCGCCAGATACTTGTGGAGGGCTTGAACAAGATACCCGGCGTGGTGTGCCCCATGCCCCTGGGCGCCTTCTATGCGGCCGTGCAGCTGCCGGTAGATGATGCGGAGAAGTTCTGCCGCTGGCTGCTGGAAGAATTCAACTACGAAGGCCAGACGGTGATGTTCGCCCCCATGGCGGGCTTCTATGTGACCAAAGGCCTCGGCCTGAACCAGGCCCGCTTTGCCTATGTGCTCAAAGAAGAGGATCTTCGCGCAGCGCTTGTCTGCCTCGAAAAGGCCCTCAAAGAATACCCCGGCCGCACAATTTAAATAAAATGAAAAACAATCTGCTGGAGGAGTCCCTGGTAAAGCGCATCTTTGCCGACAGCGGACTGCCGAGGGTTGGCAAGGCGACCATCCGCGAAATCAAGAAACTGGCCGACACTCTGGAGAGCGCCAGCGGCGTGCACTTTATCCATATGGAGATGGGCAACCCGGGTCTGCCGGCGGCAAAAGTCGGCATAGACGCCCAGATAGAAGCCCTTCGGGCAGGTGTGCCCGCGCAGTATCCCGACATAGACGGCATCCCGGCACTGCGCCGTGAAGCGTCGCGCTTCATAAAGAATTTCATAGACATCGACCTGTCGGCAGAGAACTGCCTGGCCACGGTGGGCTCCATGCAGGCGGCCTTCTCTTCGTTTATGATATGCAGCCGCACAAACGCGGCCCGCACCACTACGCTCTTCATAGACCCCTGCTTCCCGGTGCACAAGTTCCAGAACAAGGTGCTGGGCATCCCAGTGGAGTCGTTCGACATCTACGACTACAGGGGCGAAAAGCTGCGCGGCAAACTGGAAGAAATATTCTCCAAGGGCCGCATCCACAGCGTGCTCTATTCCAATCCCAACAACCCTTCGTGGGTCTGCCTGAACGATGAGGAACTGCGCATAATCGCAGAAGTGGCGAAGAAATACGACGTGATCGTGATAGAAGACCTGGCATATTTCGGGATGGACTTCCGCAAGGACTACAGTCACCCCGGCCAGCCGCCTTACCAGCCTTCTGTGGGTAAGTATGCCGACGATTATATCCTGCTGATATCCAGCTCCAAAGCCTTTAGCTACGCCGGCGAGCGCATAGCCATCCTGGCCATAAGCGACCATCTGGCAAAGCGCAGATATCCCGACCTGAGGCGCTTCTACTCTTCTGAGGTGTTCCGCAACGCCGTGGTCTATGGTGCGCTGCACCCACTCTCGAGCGGCACGTCCCACTCTGCCCAGTATGCCCTCGCCGCCATATTCAAGGCGGCCAACGACGGCGAATACGACTTCCGCGAGGAGGTCATGGAGTATGGACGCAAGGCCCGCGCCATGAAAGACGCCTTCCTGGCCGCAGGCTTTGAGATTACCTACGACAAGGATCTGGACGAAGACGTGGCCGACGGTTTCTACTTTACCTATGGCTATCCCGGCATGACCGGGGCCTCCCTTCTGGAAGAGATGCTCTACTACGGCATTTCCGCCATAAGCCTGGACACCTGCGGCAGCACCCGCCAGGGCATACGCGCTTGCACCTCGCTCATAGCAAAGGCAGACATACCCGAGCTGGCGCGCAGGCTCAAGCTATTCCACGAAGATCATCCGACTGCCTAGAAGTATTTGACTTCTTTGCCTTCGAGTGCACTGAGCAGGTTGTTGGCCATGCGGCTGGCGCCGAAGCGCAGCAGTGCGCTCGTGAGCCATTCGCTGCCGAGCACAGTGTCCACTATGCCATAGTAAAGAGAAGCGTCTTCGGCGCTTGAGAGCCCGCCGGCAGGCTTGAAGCCAATCTTCTTGCCAGTGGCTTCGTGGTAGGCCTTGATGCATTCGCACATCACGTAGGCGGCCTCCGGGGTGGCGGATACGCCTATCTTGCCGGTTGAGGTCTTGATAAAGTCGGCCCCGGCTTCCATGGCCAGGAAAGAGGCCGTGGCGATTGCCTCGTAGCCGGGCAGGGCGCCTGTCTCCAGAATCACCTTGAGGTGCACGGCCGGGTTGACGGATACGATGGCGGCTTTGATGTCGCTGATTTCCTTGGCGCAGTCGTCGTAGCGCCCGTCGCAGAAAGAGTTGTGGGCCAGTACAATGTCTATCTCGTCGGCCCCGTCCTTGACGGCGGCCACGCACTCGGCAATCTTCACGTTCAGGAAGGTCTGGGATGCGGGGAAGCCACCGCCGACGGCGGTGATGTGGATTTCCTTCCCGTAGCGGGCGTCTGCTATGGTCTTGGCCAGGTTGGGGTAAACGCAGATGGATGCGGGTCTGGGATATTGCGGATATACCCCGGAGAACTCGTTCACCTTCTCCGTCATGGCTGCTATCTTGGTGGGTGTGTCGCTCACGGTGAGCGAGGTCAGATCAATCATACCGAGTGCCTGACACCATACCTGTTTGTTTTTCCAGGCGTCGATTTTGCTTCTGACGTCTGCTACCTTGGCATCTATGTCTGTAGGTTTGTAAGAATACTTCTCTAAATAGTCCATATCGAATATAAATAGTTTGTCCTATAGTTTTTCTTCCCGAAGCAAGCTGGAGTCGATCTCTGCTCCGGACTTGATTCTGCGGCGCTTGTTGAGGGCTGCAGTATCGGCCTTCTGGGCGTTTTTCTCGATTGTCCTGAGAATCTTCGCTTCCCGCTTTTTGAGTATGGCTTCGGTCTGGTCCAGCACTTTGGCCATCTCGCGGGTGTTGTTCAGGTAGTAATCCACAGACGCCAGATATTCGTCTGCACTGTAGCCGAACGAGCGCAGCAGGGGCTTGTAAATGGCTGCCGTGTCGGTAAAGCGGCGCATCTGCCTGTCAGAGCCGGCATACTGGTCCAGCAGGAACATCTCGGCGTTGATGGCCGCCATCTTCCGGGCGGGGATGATCCCCTTCGGAGTGCAGGCCGCCGCCAAGACCAGCAGGCAGAATAAAATAATGGTCCCGATTTTTTTCATAAAAGCAAATGTAGCTATCTTTGTTGCAATAAACAAAGCTATATGTCAATTAAAGTTCTTGTCGTGGGCAGCGGCGGCCGCGAGAGCGCCATTGCCTGGAAAATCTCCCAAAGTGACTCCCTCGCAGCGCTTTATTGCCTGCCAGGCAACCCCGGTACCAGCACTTTTGCAAGCAATATCGCTGCCGGCGCCCTCGACTTCGAGGCAATTGCCGCAGCCGTAGAAAAATATGGTATAGAACTCGTGGTGGTAGGCCCGGAAGCCCCTCTGGTAGAAGGCCTCACGGATTTTCTCAAGAGCCGTTTCCCCAGTCTGATGGTGGTCGGCCCCGGCAAGGTGGGCGCCATGCTGGAGGGCAGCAAGGAGTTTGCCAAGGATTTCATGAACAGACATTCCATTCCCACTGCGGCATATCGCTCTTTTACTAAAGAAACCATGGCAGAAGCCTTCGCCTTCATGGAGACGCTTAAGCCGCCCTATGTGCTCAAGGCAGACGGCCTGGCCGCCGGCAAGGGCGTGGTGATCCTGGACGATATCGCCGCCGCCCGGCAGGAACTGGAGCAGATGTTCTCCGGCAAATTCGGGGAGGCTTCCAGCAAGGTGGTCATAGAGCAGTTCCTGAGCGGTATAGAGGTGTCGGTGTTCGTGCTCACAGACGGCCGTGACTACATGGTGCTGCCCGAGGCCAAGGACTACAAGCGCATAGGCGAGGGCGACACCGGACTCAATACCGGTGGGATGGGGGCCGTGTCTCCGGTGCCTTTTGCCGACAAGGCCTTCATGTCCAAGGTAGAGGAGAGGATAATCAAGCCCACCATCGCCGGTCTGCAGGCCGACGGCATCGACTATAAAGGCTTCATATTCATAGGTTTGATGAACTGCGGCGGCGACCCCTACGTGATCGAGTACAACGTGCGCATGGGCGACCCCGAAACGGAGTCGGTCATGACCAGGATAGACAGTGATTTTCTTCATCATCTGGCTGCTGCTGCAAGCGGCACCCTGGCCGGCGAGGCCATAAAGATAAGCCCGCAGGCGGCGGTGACGGTGGTAATGGTTTCCGGAGGCTATCCTGAGCATTACAAGTCGCTCTATCCCATCCACGGCCTGGAGCAGGCCGGCGGCAGGAACGTCAATGTCTTCCACATGGGCACCAAGGATTCCAGCGAGGGTGTGGTGAGCGCCGGCGGCCGCGTGCTGGCGGTCACTGCAAATGCCCCCGACATGCAGCGTGCAGCCCAGAAGGCCTACAAGGCTGTCGCAGGAATCGATTTCAAGGACTGCTACTATCGCGGCGATATTACCAAAGATCTTGAAAAGTATCTCTGAGAGCTAGATGAAGCGGCATTTTGACATACGCAGGTATCTGTATGTGATGATTCCGGTGGCCGTGGTGCTCTATGTGCTGTCCACCTTCGTCTTTGCCAAAACCCAGGTGTCGGCGCAAAGCGTCTTGACGGGCCTGCTGCTGTTTGTGGCAAATGCCGCCGCCGTGTATTTCACGGTGGAGTTTTTCTCGCTGGGCATCAACCATACGGCCCCGCTGCTGTTCGCTTCGCTCGCACTGAGCTTCCCGGCGGTGGCGCTGTATGAAAGTTCTTACCTGTGTACCCCGTTTGTCTGCGGAGCCTTTTATCTGGCCGTAAAGTATCACGGGGGCGAAGTCAGCGGCGACATGGCCTTTTTTTACTGCGCGCTCATAGCCGTCGCTTCCATGTTGTTCCCGCCTCTGGCATGGCTGTTCCCCTTCGTTCTGGCCATGAATTTTGCCATGGCCGGCGACAAGGTCCGCTATGTGGTCATGTCCCTGATGGGCATGCTGCTGCCGCTGGTTGTATATCTGTCTTATCTGTATATTGCCACCGATGTGCGCAATCTGCTGCCCGCGGCGGGGGCGTATCTGCGGCAGATAGTCACTCCGGCCCCCAGCCTCGGGGCCTCTTCGGCGGCGAGGGTTATCAAGGTGCTGATATTCGCGATATGCTACGCGGTGGCCCTCGGGCGCTTTTTCCGCCGCAGCGCAGAATACAGCGTCTCGCACTCCCATGTGATGATATTCATATTTTCCTACACGGCCCTGATGGTGCTTCTGCTGGCCATGTTCCCCTACGGCGGCCGCACCACCAACACCATGTTAATAATGATGCCGCTGTCCATAGTCTTCTATGACTATCTGGTGTGGGGGGCGGATGACCGCCAGTGCCGCATTGCGCTAGCTTTCCTTGCGCTGGCGCTGGTGCTGGAATATGCCTTTGTCTCTGTCCGCTGACGAAAGCCTGCCGAGGTGCCATCGCCACAGCCAGGGATACATGCGGGCCGTCTGGCCGGGATAGTTGGCGGCCAGGAAATCTATCTCCTCTTCGTTGAACGGATGCGTCTGGGTGAGGTACCACAGCCTTGCTCCGTAGCTTGTCAGATACGGCGGCTCCGCCGCCACGCGGGATGTGAGGGCGTTGAAGCGTATCCGCACCAGGGAAATCCTGTGCAGGATGATGCCGCAATTTGCAAATTTTGAGTACAGCTGCTGCGGGCTGAGGTGTATGCCCCTGAAATAGAGATTTTCAAGCGATTGGCGGATAATGGGGTTGTATGCCTGGATGTCTATGCCGTATCTCTCTCTGTAAAACCTCGCAGCCGTTTTTTCGTTGAGCACAGTCTGCATATTACTTAGGCCATAACTTGTCGGAAGCAAATATAGCAAAAAAAGACAGGCCGGCAAAGCTTGCCAGCCTGTCTTTAAGTTGTAGAATCGGCCTAGAGCTCGTCGAAATCCACGTCGGAATACCTGTCTTTCGGCTCGCCTTCTTCGCCGGCGGCACGCTCGCCGTAGGGGCGGGCTTCAGTCACCGGGCAGCGCTCCTTTATGTAGTCGATAACCTCTTTGAGTCCGTCTGAGAATTTTTCAAAATCTTCTTTGTAAAGGAAAATCTTATGTTTGTCATAAACATATTTCCCGTCCCTTTCGATTTTGCGTTTGCTCTCGGTAATGGTCAGATAGTAATCATTGCCCTTTGTGGCCTTTACATCAAAGAAGTAAGTACGCTTACCCGCACGCACAGGCTTGGAATAAACGTCGTCGCTGCCTCTCTCCTGGCTCTTTGCGTTTTCGTAATCTTCAAAATACATAGCGTTCTTTTTTAAAAATCTCCTAACAAAGGTAAATTATTTATCTTTAAAACCTATCTTTGTGCAAAATTTTTCTTTGTATATGCTGAACAGACGGTTAATCCGCATCAAGGTCTTTAAAGTTCTTTATGCCGCCGAAGCTTCCGCCGAGACGTCTCTGGCGGCCTCCCAGAAGGAATTGCTGCTCGCCTGCGGCAAAACTCTCGACTTGTATTATTTTCTGTTGAACCTGCTTCCGGCTCTCAAAAAAGTTGCGGCCGAAAGGATTGAGATAGGCAAGAATAAGTTCAATCCCAGCGAGAGCGAAAAGGCTGCCAGCACCCGTTTTGTGGACAACCGTTTCGTGGCCATGCTGGAAGGCGACAGCGCCTTTACCGAGACTTGCCGCAAGAAGGGCCTGCAGTGGGGCGAATATGACGTCTTTCTGAAGAAGCTCTACGCCAGCATCACCGCCTCCGACTACTATCAGGACTACATGTCCGACCCGGAGAGTTCCCTGAGGAAAGACTGCGAGTTTGTCAGCCGCATTTACCAGGAGGAACTGGAAGACAACGAGATGCTCTGGGATATCCTGGAAGAGACCAGCGTCTATTGGGCCGACGACCTGGGTTATGTGCTCAATGTGATAATCCGCTCTCTCGAACCGGTGGCCGGCGGTGCCGCGCTGCCTGCATACAACGTATTTCTGAAAGACGACGACCGCGCCTTCGCCCTGGATCTGCTCAAGGCGGCCATGCTCAACTACGACAAGTACCTGGCCATCGTGAGCGAGAATACCGCCAACTGGGATCCCGACCGTATCGTGAGGGTAGATGCGACCCTGGTGGTGATGGGCATTGCCGAGGCGGTGGCCTTCCCCTCGATTCCCGTCAAGGTCACCATAAACGAATACGTGGAGATTTCCAAGTATTACAGCACGCCCAACAGCAACGTGTTCGTCAACGGGGTGCTGGATGTGATAGTGCGCAAGATGTGCGACAGCGGCGAGATTGTAAAGCAGGGCAGGGGTCTGTACACCGGCAAATAATGTATAACCTATAAATTTAACTGATATGAGATTCTTAACTATTTTCCTGCAGGCCGAGGGCGCTCCCGCCCAGGGCGGCGGCAGCTGGTCCTTCTTGATAATGATTCTGCTGATGTTCGTGGTGATGTGGCTCTTTATGATCCGCCCCCAGCAGAAGAAGCAGAAAGAGATGGAGAAATTCCGCAACGAACTCAAGAAGGGCGACAAGGTTGTCACCATCGGCGGCATTTACGGCACCGTGAAAGAAATCCGCGATACTACGGTGGATATCGAAATCAGCAACGGTGTCAGCATCAGGGTAGACAAGTCTTCCCTCGTAAAGGATTTCAGCGACGCTCAGCAGGCATAAGCCCCTCGCCGGCCCGCAATGAGTAAAACCGACCAGCCCAAGGTATTCAAGAAGCTGGGGAATGACTGGTATGTGCTGGTCGTTTCCCTGGTATTGGCTTTTTCGGTGTGGTTTATCCACGGCATGTCCCTGCGCTATACCGTGCCGATGAAGTTCAAGCTGACCATCGCCACCGACCTGGAGGGCTATGCCGGCGAATCTGCGAGCGACGATGTGCTGGTGCTGCGCTCCACTGGGACCGGTTTCGCCATTGTGGGGCTGCGCCGTTCGGCAAACGTGGCCCGCAACCTGAAGCTCAGCGTCCCCGGGGAGAAGCTTCACCGGATAGATGGCGAGAGCAACCTGTTCGAGGTATATACGAAGGATCTCTCGGAAGAGCTGTATCAGGCCCTGGGCTCGAATATCACCATCAACGGCTTTGAAACGGAGCGCCTCAAGTTCAAACTGACGCCGCGCACCCACAAGAAGGTGCCGGTGGCCCTGCAGCAGGACATCAGCTGCAAGAGTCAGTATATGATCACCCCGGACATCCGGCTCAAGCCCGATTCGGTGGCAGTCTATGGGGACGTGGCCCTGTTGGAGGGCATTTCCCAGGTAGAGACCGAAAAGGTGAGCTTCTATGGCGCCGATGCGCCCCTGGACGGCAAGGTCCGCATCAAGCCGGTGCGCGGGGCCGAACTGTCGGCCGCTCAGACGGAATATCACATAGATGTGGTCCGCTACATAGAGCTGACCGCCGAGGTGGAGTTTTCCCTGGCGGGCAAGCCGGCCGGCATCAACATGATGCTCATCCCGTCTTCTGCCGTGGTGCGCTATCGGGTTCCGTACGCCCTGGCCGAAGGTGCCGCGCAGGACAATCCTCCGGCATTCGTGGTCTATTACAGCGACTTTGCCGCCTCCCGCTCCGGTACGGTGGTGCCGACACTCTACAGCGCCCCGCCGCAGATGATCTCTTACGAGCTTGACCCGCCTTCGGTCGAGTGTGTCGCCCTGGAAGTTCAATGAAAAAGCGTGTCATAGCCTGCACTGGCGGGATCGGCAGCGGCAAGTCGGCTGTCGTGGCGGCTTTTTCTGCCCTTGGGATACCGGCCTACGACTGCGACAGCCGCACCAAGGCGCTTTATCGCAGCGACCGGGCGCTGGCCCGCAAGGTGGCCGATCTTCTGGGAGAAGATGTGCTGGATGCCGCCGGCGGCCTGGATACCCGTAAAATGGCAGCCAAGCTCTTTAGCGACAAGGGCTTGATGGAGAAGCTGGAGGCTATAGTCCATCCGGCTGTGGGGGCAGATTTCCGGCAGTGGGCCGCCCGCCAGGACTCGGATATAGTGGTCATGGAGTCGGCGATTTTGCTGGAAAAGCCTTTTTTTGATAAATTTGCAGACTTCACCATAGCGGTGTCGGCGCCCGAAGATGTTCGCCTACAGCGAGTTATGCGTCGCGACGGCTTCACCAGGGAGCAGGTGGCCGCAAGGCTTCGCAACCAGTGGACCGACGCCCGGCGCGAGGCGAAGGCCGATATGGTGCTTACGACGGACGACCGCCACGCGGTCCTGCCGCAGATATTGGAATTAATAGACAGACTAAAACAAAAATCAGTTTAAAATGGCACTTGATCTTAAAAAAGTACTTTCAATCTCGGGTCAGCCCGGACTTTTTGAATATATAGCACCCTCCAGGACAGGCTTCATCGTGGAATCCATGTCCAGCAAACACCGCAGCGCCGTGCCCACCACCGCCAAAGTCACCACCCTGGCCGACGTTTCCATCTATGCCGACGACGGCGAAGTGACCCTCCGCACCGTGCTGGAGGCAATGCGCGACCGTCTTGAGGGCAAGCCCGCAATGAGCAGCAAGTCCGATGCAGAGCAGATTAAAAAATTCTTTGCCGAGGTGCTTCCCGGCTACGACCGCGACCGCTTCTATGTGTCTCACATGAAGAAAGTCCTGGATTGGTACAACAATCTCGCCCAGTTCGGCTCCCTGGAGTTTATAGACGAAGACGAAGAAGGCAAGTCCGAGCCTGAGGCAAAACAGGAATAAGCCTTGAAAGTCCAGCTCATCACTCTCGGCTGTTCCAAGAACAGGGTCGATTCTGAGCACCTGTTGTGCCAGTTGGCCGCTTCGGGCATAGAAATCTGCCCCGAAGACGTCCCCCTGGACTTGGGCGGGACGGACGTGGTGATACTGAACACCTGCGGCTTTATTGCAGATGCCAAGCAGGAATCCATAGAGGCGATAATGCGCGCCGTCAAGGCCAAGAACGAAGGCTATATAGGCCGCATCTACGTGTTCGGCTGCCTTTCCCGCCGCTACTACAACGAGCTTGTAGAGGAAATCCCGGAGGTGGACGGCTTCTTCGGCCTGGACGATGAAAAGCCGCTGCTGGCAGCCCTCGGGGTGAAGTATTCCCCGGCGCTGGCCGCCCGCCGCCACCTTACCACGCCGCGGCACTATGCCTATCTGAAGATATCGGAGGGCTGCGACCGCTCCTGCGCCTATTGTGCGATTCCAGGCATACGCGGGCCGCACGTTTCGCTTCCCATGGACACTCTGGCCGACGAGGCCGCCTCGCTGGCCGCGCAGGGCGTCAAGGAGCTGATCGTGGTGGCCCAGGATACCACCTATTACGGGCTTGACAGCCACCGCAGGCGTATGATAGCGCCCCTGCTGGAGCGGCTTTCACTGGTGGAAGGCATAGAGTGGATAAGGCTGCACTACAGCTATCCGGAAGGCTTCCCCGACGACCTGCTGGAGCTGATGGCCTCCAACCCCAAGATTTGCAAGTATATCGATATCCCGCTGCAGCACTGTTCGGCCAAGGTGCTTTCCATGATGCGCCGCCCCAGCGACGAGAAAGCGATGCGCGCGCTTATAGAGAAGTTCCGCGCCAAGGTGCCCGGCGTAGCCCTGCGCACGACAATGATAGTGGGGCATCCCGGAGAAGGGGAGAGGGAGTTCAAGGACCTGCTCGGCTTTGTGAAGGACATGCGCTTCGAGCGTCTCGGGGCCTTTACCTACAGCGAAGAAGAAGGCACTTTCGGAGCCCTGAATTATAAGGATTCCGTCCCGGAGCGCATCAAGCAGGAGCGCTACGAGAGGCTGATGGAGCTTCAGAGCGACATTTCGCTGGACTACAACAGTTCGCGCATAGGGAGCACGGAGCGGGTGATTGTCGATTCCTATGAGGGCGGCACGCTTTTCTGCCGTTCTTCCAAGGAATCGCCCGACGTAGACGGCCAGGTGCTGGTGCAACTGCCGGCCGCGCCCGAAGCCCTCATGGGCAGTTTTATCAATGTGAAAATAACCGGAGCGGACTATTACGACCTGTCTGCTCACATCATTTAGAATAATATGTTGTTACAAGGACAAACAGCTTTGATTACCGGTGCGGCCCGCGGAATAGGCAAGGCCATAGCACTCAAATTCGCCTCGGAAGGGGCCAACATCGCATTCTGCGACATAGTCCTGGACGATAACGCCCTCGCCACGAAGGCTGAATTGGAACAGCTCGGCGCAAAGGTGCTCGCCATGCAGGGCGACGTATCCGACTTTACTTCGGCGGCCGATATAGTAAAACAGACCATAGACGCCTTCGGCGGCATCGACATCCTGGTCAACAATGCCGGCATCACCCGCGATGGCCTGCTGGTCCGCATGGACGAGAAGGCTTGGGACGACGTGCTGCGCATCAACCTCAAGAGCGTATATAACTATTGCCATGCGGCAGTGCCGGCAATGATGCGCGCCCGCAAGGGTTGCATCATCAATGTCAGCTCTGTGGCCGGACTCCACGGCAACGCCGGACAGTGCAATTACTCCGCTTCCAAAGGCGCCATCGTGGCTTTCACCCGCACCCTGGCCAAGGAGGTGGGCCCGCGCAACATACGCGTCAACGCAGTGGCTCCCGGCTTTATCATCACCGACATGACCAGAAAGCTCCCCGAAGAGACGCTCAAGCACTGGGAAGAGAATATCCCCCTGCGCCGCGGCGGCACTCCCGAGGAGATAGCCAAGGTGTGCTGCTTCCTGGCCAGCGACATGGCTTCTTACGTGTCCGGTCAGGTTATTACCATAGACGGCGCCATGCTCGCCTAAGGCGTCGCTTTTTATGCCATTTTGTCGCATTTTCTTCCGTGGCAGACTATTTGCCGTTAGGCCATTGTGTTAAAAAAGTGCATTATGAAAAAAAATAAAGAATTCAAGAAACAAGACAGCAATAAGCCGGAAGAGGATGTAAAACAGCAGCAGGCTGCATCCCAGCCCCAGGCCGGACAGGCGGCAGAAGAGCCTGCAGACGAAGAGCCGGCCGGCGAAGCGGCCAGTGCTGCAGAAGCCGAACTGGCACAGATGCAGACACGCCTGGCAGCCTCCGAAGAGAAATATCTGCGACTGGCGGCAGAGTTCGACAACTACCGCCGCCGCACTTCCAAGGAGAAGCTGGACCTGGTAAAGTCTGCCGGAGAGGACATACTCAAGGGTATTCTCCCCGTGCTGGACGACTGCGAGCGGGCCATACAGCAGCTTGAGAAGACCGAAGCCAGCACCTTCGAAAAAGAGGGTACGGGCCTTATCTACAGTAAGTTGGTTTCTTATCTGAAGTCCTGCGGACTGGAAGAGATGCAGGTGCTTGGCAGCGATTTCGACACCGATTTCTGCGAGGCCGTGGCACAGCTGCCGGTAGAGGAGGCTTCCCGCAAGGGCAAGGTCATCGAAGTCATCCAGAAGGGTTATACTCTCGGCGGAAAGGTTGTCAGATTCGCGAAGGTCGTTATCGGACAATAGGAGGTCAGAGAAGACTATGGCAGAAAAAAGAGATTATTACGAGGTGCTGGGCGTAGAGCGCTCGGCCACCGAAGAAGAGATAAAGAAGGCCTACCGCAAGAAGGCCATCCAGTACCACCCGGACAAGAATCCGGGCGACAAGGAGGCCGAAGAGAAGTTCAAGGAGGCGGCCGAGGCCTACGACGTGCTCAGCAATCCGGACAAGCGGGCGCGTTACGACCGTTACGGCCACGCCGGCGTGAGCGGTTCGGCAGCCGGCGGCAATGCGGGAGGATTCTCTATGGAGGATATCTTCTCGCAGTTCGGCGACATTTTCGGCGACGCATTCGGCGGCGCCTTTTCCGGCTTCGGCTTTGGCGGCGGCCGCAGTGGCTCCGCCCGCCGGGTATCCCGCGGCAGCGACATCCGCATCAGGGTCAAGCTTCCGCTCAAGGATATCGTCCACGGAGTGGAAAAGACGGTCAAGATCAACAAGATGGTTCAGTGCCCGGACTGTCACGGGCGCGGCGCGGCCAGCGAGGCTGACATCAAGACCTGCCCGGACTGCAACGGCTCCGGCATGGTTTCGCGCATCCAGCGCACCATCCTGGGCTCCATGCAGACCACTTCGCCATGCCCGCGCTGCGGCGGCGAAGGCAAGATTGTCTCCAACCCCTGCAAACGCTGCAACGGCAGCGGCCTGGTCAAGAAGGCAGAGGAAATCACGTTCAAGATTCCCGCAGGCGTGGCCGATGGCATGCAGCTCACCGTGCAGGGCAAGGGCAATGCGGCCAAGGCCGGCGGCGTGAACGGCAACCTGCTGGTAGTGATAGAAGAGGAAAAGGATCCGATTCTGGAGCGCGACGGCAACGACCTGATCTACTCGCTGTTTATCTCCGTGGCCGACGCCATCAACGGCTGCGAGGCGGAGATACCTTCCGTAGATGGCAAGCTCAAGATAAAGATAGAGCCCGGCACGCAGCCCGGCAAGACGCTCCGCCTGCGTGGCAAGGGTGTTCCCGACGTGAACGGCTACGGCACCGGCGACCTGCTGGTGGCCGTCCAGGTGTGGATTCCCAAGAAGGTTTCCCGCGAAGAGAAAGAAATGGTAGAGAAGCTCGGCCAGAGTCCCAACTTCAAGGCCAATCCCACCACCGACGAGCGCAGTTTCTTCAACCGCATCAGAAACATGTTCAAATAAGTTCTTATGAAGCACTTTCCCTCTGTCCTGCTGGTGTTGATGCTGGCACTGTCCCTCCCCGCAGCCGCCCAGAACAAAGGTTACGGCTGGCCTATGGACCTCAGGCCCGCGTCTTTTTCCAGCACCTACGGAGAGTTGCGCCGCAATCATTTCCACGCCGGTCTCGACTGGCGCACCGGAGGGCATGTCGGAGAGCCGCTCAAGGCCATCAAGGCCGGCTACGTGTGCCGCCTGAGTGTCTCTCCGGTGGGCTACGGCAATGCAGTCTATATCCAGCATCCCGACGGCACCATGAGTGTCTATGGGCACATGGACCGCTTCCGCGACGATATAGCCCGCAGGGTGAGGGAAGAGCAGTATAAGAACAAGAGTTACCGGGTGTATTTCGATCTCGCCCCGGGCGAATTCCCTCTGGAGAAGGGAGAGGTGTTCGGCTACAGCGGCAACACCGGTTCTTCCGGCGGGCCGCACCTGCACATGGAAATCCGCACCGACGGCGACAACCTGCCCCTGAATTATCTGGCTTCGGGCGTCTATAGCGTGACCGACACCAAAAAGCCGGACATCCGCCGTGTCGGCTTCTATGCCTTCGAAGATTCCACCACGGTGCCACAGGTGCGCCGGCTGGCGATGATCTCCAACCCCGAAAAGCACAAGGGCACTGTGGCCGTGAGCGACAAGTTTTACGTGGCCATAGATGCAGTGGACTACATGGAAGGCACCTCGGGCCGCCTGGCGGTGGAGAACTACCGCGTGTATCTCGACTCCGAGAAGGTCTTTGACTTCAAGGTGGGGGATGTGCCCTACAGCGAAGGGCGCTACTTTGCCTGCCTGGTGCAGCAGGGCGAGAAAGGCCACGACCTTCTGAAGACCTGGTGCGTGCCCAACAACGGCTTGCTGTATAAGATAGATGCGGTCAACGACGGCATCATCTCGCTCGAAGACGACGCTGTCCACACCCTCAGGCTGGTGGTGTCGGACTGTTTCGGCAACTCGTCTTCCTGCTCTTTAAATGTCCGCCGGGATGCGACGCTCAAGGTGTTCGACCCTGTGGACACGGTCGATTGCCTGGCCGCGCTGTGGTATGTCCCGCAGGTATATTCGCGCGACGGCATGACCATGTTCATCGAGCCCGCATCGCTCAATGCCTCCACCTATATAAAGTGTGAAAAGCTGGCGCCGGCTTCGCCCTCCCTGGGGCGCTACTCCGACATGTGGGCGGTAGGTGACGAGGACATCCATCTGCAGAAGCGCATCAAGCTCAGTTTTTCTACCGCCGGGGTGCCCGATGAGCTGCTCGACAAGTGTTATATAGTGCGCAAGGGCTCCGACGGCGACCTTTCCTTTGCCGGCAATCAGCATCTGGACGGGGCGGTTGCCGCAGACTGCCGTTTCGGCACCTATTACGTGGCGGTGGACACCGAGGCTCCGGTGCTCAGGCCTAGGGTAGAGGACGGGGCGCGACTGCCCGAGAGCGGCCGCTTCTCGATAGAGGCCATCGACCTTGGCAGCGGGGTGGATACCTTCAATGCGGAAATGGACGGGGAGTGGATTCTGTCGCAGTTTGTCGGCAGCCGCATCCAGATATATCCCGATAGCAGCCACCGCAGCGGAGGCCGCCACACAATGCGCGTGAGCGCCACCGACCACTGCGGCAACACTGCGCAGGTAGAGTTTGACGTAATCTATTAGTCGTCAAAAATTTTTAATACAAATTTGGCGGAATAAAAAATATTCCTATCTTTGCAGTCCCAAAACAAGAAGCAACCTCTTGCGTGAGGGCTTTCAAGCCGCAATGTTGCGCTAATAATTAAAGAAATGGATTTACTTAAAGTAGCACAGGACGCATTGGCACAGCAGCCTAAGGAGTTCCCCAACTTCAAGGCCGGTGACACCATCACCGTTACCTACCTCATCAAGGAGGAGAACAAGGAGCGTCAGCAGAAATTCCGTGGCGTAGTGATTCAGCGTCGCGGTGCAGGTATGACTCAGACTTTCACTGTCCGCAAGATATCCAATGGCGTTGGTGTAGAGCGTATATTCCCTCTCGCATCTCCGTTCATCGATTCTATTGAGCTTAACAAGGTCGGCAAGGTTCGTCGCGCACGTATCTTCTACCTTCGCAATCTCACCGGCAAGAAAGCCCGCATCAAAGAGAAAAAATACAACGCCGCAAAGGACGCTGAGTAGCGTTGTGTTTTTTGCAACGGCCGC